>CAZDGY010000185.1:0-9343 GCA_964504685.1 uncultured Kofleriaceae bacterium
TCCGCGAATGACGGCAGATAATCTCCTTCTGTAGAACCACACCGCAGCCGGCCGCTTGAGCTGGACGTACGTGTCGTAGTTACGCTGGATCGATAAGCCGTAGCTCCGGCCGTAGCGCTTGATCTCGGGGATCTCGGCCAGCATCATCGCGGTGCGCAGCGGCGTCTCGGGATCGCGGATCACCTCGTCGAGCGGACGCGCACTCGTCAACAGCTCGAGCTGCCCGGGTGCCTGCTGCAGCACGTAGCTCGCGTACAGGCAGCTGGTGAGCGACAGCGCCGCGAGGGCAGCGATTCGAATCACGCGAGCTTGTCCGCGATCGCTTTCGCGAGCTCCGCGCCGTGCTCGAGCGTCCCGGCCGGCCACTCGATGCCGAGCCCGTGATCGGCATCCGGCTTCGGGATGATGTGGAAGTGCACGTGCATCACGACCTGGTGCGCCGCGCTGCCGTTGTTCTGCAGCACGTTGTAGGCGCGCGTACCGGTCGCCGCCATCACCGCGCGCGCGATCCGCGGCAATGCCCGACCGATCGCCGCCGCCGACGCATCGGACAGCTCGTCGAGCGTGACCGCTGGCTCGCGCGGGATCACGAGCGTGTGCCCGCGCGCCAACGGATTGACATCGAGAAATGCGACGACATCCGCGTCTTCGTAGACGCGGTGGCAAGGAATCTCGTTGCGCAAGATCTTGCCGAAGATCGTGTCCGCCATCCGCGCAGCATACCTCGCCGTCGCTCAGGTCGCCGGCACGATGGTCAGCGTCGTCTGACCGGTCGCGCCCGCCGCCGCAGCGGTCACCGTCATCGTGTCCCCGGGGGAGCCGACCGCTAACACGAACGCGCAGTCGTTCGGGGTCCCGTACGCGCCGAAGCCGTTGTGAACGTCCAGTCGACGCCGACGACATAACGCCCGGCGGCGGTCGCGGTGAAGCAGATCGTCGCTTCGCCGTTCGCGTAGATCCGATCCGGCGTCCCGGGTTGAACCGCGATCGCATCGACGTGGTCGACGATCTCGAGATCGAGGTCGTGAGCCACACCGTCACCGGGCGTCACGACGAGCGGATAGCTGCCGGGCGTCGAATTCGGGATCTCGAACGCATCCCAGCTCACGCGGTCGGATCCAGCCAAGCTCAGCTGCATCGAGTCGTCGATCAAGCGCTCGCCGGCTTCGTCGGTCAACGCGACGACGAACAGCTCGTTACTAGTCGCGAACGCGAGGTCCATGCCGGGAGGCACCATCTCTCGGCCCGCTGGGACGAATGCGGCCGCGAAGATCGGCTCGCTCGTCAGCGTGTCGTCGCCATAGGGTGCACGGTCGGGCGGATTGAGGATCGCGAGGTCTCCGCTTCCTGCGCCAAGACCGCGCATCGTCGCCATCGGGCCCGCGACATGGTCGACCGCGAGATTCGGCCCCGAGACCACCGCGGCGAACGGCAAGTCAAATGCGTTGCCCGTGCCATCGCCGTCGAAAAGCTGGAGCGCTTGCGTGCCGCTGACCGCCGTCGCGATCGGCCCAGCCCCGGGCATGTCGGTCGTCGAGCGCCCGATGAATTCCACGCCGCGCGGATCGGTCGAGCACGAGTCGCCGGCTGTACATGGCGGCGGCGCGTCGTCGCCACCGGGACTAAACAAGCAACCGGTGGCGGACAGCGCGACGGCGCCGAGCAGCCAGCGCATCAGTCGACCGTTCGCTCGCCGGCCGGCTCGCGCCATGCCCGCGGTTGCTTGTGCGGCACCTGGCGCGACGCGGGTCCGATCGCCAACATCGTCTGCGCGTTCATGCCCGCGACACTCGCCTTGACCGTGAGCGAGCCCGACGTCGAGGTCGTGGACACGTCGGCGCAGTTGTTACCGAACGCCGAGACCGCCTGACCGTCGACCGTGAACTCCCAGTCGAGGCCGGCGACATAGCGCCCCGAGCTCGACGCGGTGAAGCACACGACCACCGATTCGTTCTGCGCGACCGTCGTCGGCGCATCCGGCTGGACGGTGAGCGAATCGATGTGATCGACGATCACGAGATCGAGCGGCTGGCCGCTGTAGTCGCCAGAGCTGACGCCGAGCGAGTACACGCCGGCGCCGGCGCCCGGCATCGAAAACGCATCCCAGCCGACGCGCAGCGAGCCGGCGAGCGTGAGCTGCATCGAATCGTCGACCAAGCGCTCCTCGATCTCGCCGAGCACCGAGTCTTCGACTCGACCGGTCAGCGCGACGACGAACTTCTCGTTGCTGGTCGCGAACGACACGTCCATCCCAGTCGGGATCGTCTCGGGACCCGCCGGCACGAGCGCGACGGTGTCGATCGACGCGCCGGTCATCTGCTTGCGATCGTAGAGCTCGCCGCTCGGATCGACGATGCGCACGTAGTTCGCGTCCGTGCCGGTGCCGGTGATCGTGACGGTCGAGCCCGAGGTCGTGTCGATGTTGACGCCGGTCGGCGCGTCGACGACCGCGGTGTACGCGAGATCGAACGCGCCGAGTGTCGCGTCGTTGAACTCGAGCTGGACATCTTGAGTGCCGCCGATCACGGTCGCGAGCGGACCGGACAGCGCGATTTCGTCGCTCGGGTTGCGGCCGACGAACAACAGGCCGTTCGGCGTGGCCGGCGAACACGTCTCGCCGGCGGGGCACACCCCGTTGGCGCGGTCGCCGCCGTAGCACGCGACCAGAGGAAGGGAGAACAGGGCGGCGGAGAGATAGGCGAGGCGCTTCATTTTCGCCGCTAAAGAGCACCGCACGTGCCACGGGTATAGCCACGCAGATCCGCGCGGTTACCGACAAGTGAACCAACGTTTGCCAGCGGTTCGCGACAGTGGTGTCAGGGATCGAACCGGTAGCCCGAACCGCGCACCGTGATGAAGTGCACCGGCCGGTCGGGCTCGCGCTCGAACCGCTTGCGCAGTTGGCCGACGAAGTTGTCGACCGTGCGGACCGAGCCCGCCGATTGCCCCCACACGAGGCTGAACAGTTGAGCGCGGCTGAACACCTGGCTCGCATGGCGTACGAAGAACACGAGCAGCTCGAACTCGAGGTGGGTCAGTTTGACCTCGACGCCGGCGCGCGCGACGAGCCGCTGCGCGAGATCGATCGCGACGTCGTCAAAACCGAGCGGGCCAGTCGGTGGCGGCACGCTGATCGGGGTGGTCGCGACCGGCTGGACGCGGCGCAGCACCGCATCGATCCGAGCGAGCAGCTCGGCGAGTGCGAACGGCTTGGTCACGTAGTCGTCGGCGCCGAGCCGCAGCGCGGCGACCTTGTCGAACTCGCCATCGCGCGCCGAGAGCACGATCACCGGCACGAGGCTGTCCGACGCGCGCAGTGCGGTGAGCACTTCAAGCCCATTCTTTTTCGGCAGGTTGATGTCGAGCAAGATCAGCGCGAACTCCTCGGTGTCGGTGAGGCTAAGCGCCTCGTCGCCGTCGCGGGCGATCAGCGAGGGGCGGCCGGCGAGCTTCAAGTTGAGCGACAGCCCGGTCGCGATCGCCTCGTCGTCTTCGACGATCAGGATCCGCTCGGTCATGGCGTGACACGCTCGGACATCGCGGGGGAGACCGCGGACCGCGCGCGAGCCTCGCCGCGCTCGCGGTACTTGCGCAGCCGCATCCGGAACTCGGTGTGGCCGGGCTCGGACCTGAGATCGATCTTGCCGCGATGGCCTCGGACGATGGCCCGGACAAACGCGAGGCCAAGGCCAAAGCCCGGCACGCCGCTGTCGATCGCGGCCCGCCCGCGGCTGAACTGTTCGTAGATCGCGCGTTGCTCGTCGCGCGCGATGCCTCGGCCGTTGTCGCGCACGATCAGCTCGATCCAGCGGCCTGCGCTCCGGCCTTCGATCGAGATCTGCTTGTCATCGCCGGTGTACTTCCACGCGTTCGTCAGGAGGTTCAGCAGCGCGCGGATCAGCGCGGCCCGATCGCCGCGTACGACCATGCCCGGCTCCAGCGTCACCTTGATCTTCGTTGGCGTGGTCAGCGTCACCGCGTCGAATGCCGCCTGTGATTCCGCGACGAGCTCTGAAACATCGACCGCTTCGCGCGCGAACATATGGCGCGCTTCGAGCCGGCTGAGCTCGAGCACGCGGCCGACGAGCTGTTCGAGCCGATCGGTCTCGCGCGCGAGCAACGACAGGACCTGGACTCGATCGGTGTCGGCGAGCCGGTTATCGCGCAGTGATTCGAGCAACAACCGGATCGACGTCACCGGCGTCCGCAGCTCGTGCGAAACGTTCGAAACGAAGTCGTTTTGGACCCGGGCGAGCGACGCGCCCTTGCCGACGAGAATCGACACGAGCACGTAGCCGGTGATGCCGCTCGTACAAAACGTCAACACGAGCACGCCGGACACCACGGTCGTGCCCGATCCCGAGCCGAGCACGAGTAGCAGAATGCCGACGCCGGTCATCAGCACCGTCGGGATCAACACCGCGAGCATCAGCACGAGCTGCGCGCGGCGGAGCTGGACGTTGGCGGGCGGGAAACGCAATGCCCAAAGACTCTACCCCGTCCGTTAAGCCGCGGTATCTAGGAGGGTCGGCTCGGGCGCGGGTTCCTGGGTGCGGATGTGCTCGGGCACGCCATGCAGGTCCCAGATCAAGCCGACCGCGGATAGCGCGCGCAGCGCGTAGAAGGTGACGTCGACCTCCCACCAGAAGAAGCCTTGGCGCGCCGAGACTTGATAGTGGTGATGGTTGTTGTGCCAGCCCTCGCCCATCGTGACCATCGCGAGCACCGGGTTGTTGCGCGAGTCGTCGTCGGTCGAGTAGCGCCGCCCGCCCCACAGGTGGGACAGCGAGTTGATCGTGAACGTGCCGTGCCAGCACAGCACCTGGCACAGCGCGAATGCCCAGACCAACGCGAAGAACCCGCCGATCAAGAACGTGATCACGCCGGCGGCGACCGCGGGCACGAACCAATAGCGATCGAGCCAGCGCAGCTCCGGATACTTCGAAAAGTCGCGAATCCGCGACATGTCGGTATCCTCCAGGTCGCGCGCGAGGATCCAGCCCATGTGCGCCCACCAGAATCCGGACTGCTTGACCGAATGGAGGTCGCCCGGCATGTCCGACAGCTTGTGATGGATGCGGTGATGCGCCGCCCACCACAGCACGCCCTTCTGCGCGGTCATCGTCGCGCCGAGCGCGAGCACGAACTGGAACCAGCGCGAGGTCTTGAAGCTGTGGTGCGAGAAGTAGCGGTGATAGACGCCGGTCACGAGGATCATCCGCGGCACGTAGAGCGCGGCGCAGATCGCGACGCCGAACCACGAGAATCCCGTGATCGCCAACCCGACGATCGCGAGGATGTGAACGCCCCAGAACGGGATCGTCAGCGCGTTGAAGTAGACGTGGCGCCAACCCTTTGCGCGAGCCGCGTCTACCGCAGTGGTCATCGCCATGACTTAGCTGAGGATACTCCTCGAGGCCAAGCAGAAAGTCACGATTCGGTCACTCCGGTGGCCGTCGCCTAGCTCTCGCCGATCAACACGCTGTACTGCTGGAGCCCCTTCGTGTGCTCTACCCGGAGCTTGGGCTTGACCGGGAACACCGTGTCCTCGCTGATCGGCTCGACCGTGCTCTTGCCGAACCGCTTCGCCAGCGCGGCCATGATCGTGTCGGCTGCACTGGGGTCGAGCGTCACATCCAGATAGAGGTGCACGCCGGTGATCTTGCCGTTCTTCTCCCGAGCGTCGAGGCTCACCCGTCCGACCTCGGTCCCCAGCACCTTCATCTCGTAAATGCCCTTGGAGGTCGCCGGCACGAACTTGGACGCGTACGCGGTCTTGAACTCCTCGGTCGTCATCCCGATGATCGGCCGGTCGGTCTCGAAGCCCCACAGCTTGTCGTCGCCGAAGATCTTCGCGAGCGGCTGGATCGGGTTGTAGATGACAGCGGTGCCGATGCTGTTGAGTCGGGCCTCCCAGCCTCCCGCCGGGTCGGACCATACGGTGTCCGTGTGATCGGTCTTCGGCGCACCCCAGGCCGCCGTGAGAATCGGCTCGAGCTGCGCCGCCTTCACGTTCGTATCGAGCTTGAACGTGTGCACATGCGTGCGATCGAACGCATCGTTACCGAGGAAGTACTCCACGTTCTTGTACCCGGGTAGCTTCGCATTGCTCTTGGCCTCATCGAACGCAGCGCCGATGAAGCTCGCGAGCTCGGCGGGCGGGGCGACCTTGCCTTTCGGGAATAGCTCTTTGATGTCCTTGAAGGCAGGCGCCGCCGGCTTCTCGACGGTCGTCGCCGATGGCTGGGCCGCGCTCGCGGATTGCGATCGGTCTTTGTCCTTGCACGCGGCAACCGACACGCACGCGATTAACACTGCGGTGGTGTTCTTCATGCGCGCAAGTTATCAGTCGGAATCGCGATGCCATGGAGTACTTCGGCGACGGCCGATAATATTCATGCGACTGATCGGCGAGAGCGGCCCGCCTGCTAGGCTCGGCCCCATGAAATACCGCAATCTCGGCGCGGCAGGCGTCAAGGTCTCCGCGCTGTGCCTTGGCGGCATGACGTTCGGCGAGGCCGACGAGAAGTCGTTCATGCACAACGCCGGCTCGGACGAGGCGACCGCACACGTCGTGCTCGACAAGGCGCTCGCCTCTGGCATCAACTTCATCGACACCGCCGACGTCTACGGTCAAGACGGCTTGTCCGAGCGCGTGCTCGGCAACTGGCTGACCGCACGCGGCGTACGCGATCAGATCGTGCTCGCGACGAAGTTTCGCTTCACGATGGGCGAGGGCCCGAACCGCACCGGCGCGTCGCGCTATCGGATTCGCAAGTGCTGCGACGATTCGCTGCGCCGGCTGCGCACCGATCGCATCGACCTCTATCAGATCCACATGCAGGACATCACGGTGCCCGAGGACGAGACGCTGCGTGCGCTCGACGACCTCGTCCGCGCCGGCAAGGTGCTCTACATCGGCTGCTCGAACTATGCGGCGTATCGGCTGATGCACAGCCTGATGCTCGCAAAGGCCGAGCACCTCGCGCCGTACGTGACGCTGCAGGCGCAGTACAGCCTGGTCGTGCGCGACCTCGAGCGCGAGCACGTGTCGCTGTGTCGCGAGACCGGGCTGGGCATCCTGCCGTGGTCGCCGCTCGCGGGTGGGTTTCTCACCGGCAAGTTCGAGCGCGGCAGGTCGCCCGATGCGAGCACGCGGCTCGGCAACAAGGAGCGGATCGCGCGCTACGACAACGACCGCAACTGGAAGATCCTCGACGCGGTGCGCGCGCTCGCAAAGGAGCTCGGTACGACGCCGGCCGCGGTCAGCCTCGCGTGGTTGCTCGCGAAGCCACAAGTGACCTCGGTGATCTTCGGCGCACGCACGATCGAGCAACTCGACGCGAACCTCGCCGCGGCCGACCTCGAGCTATCGGCCAAGCAGGTCGAGCTGCTCGACACCGCCTCGGCGTTCGAGCTCGGCTACCCGTACGACTTCATCAAGTCGACCCAAGCCCGGTGGTAGGCTAGCCGGCATGTCGGACGACGACCGTACGCCCGCTCTCCTCAACCTCGATGCCCTCGCGAACCAGACCACGAGTCGCGCCGCGCTCAAGCCGGAAGTGCTCGCGGCTGAGGTGGGAACGCTCGGTCCGCATTGGACGAACACCGGCACCGAGCTAAAGCTCGTGTTGAAGGGTGGCCCGATGGCGAAACAGGCGGAGGTCGTCACCGCCGCGGCGAAGCTCGCCGACGAGCTCGATCATCATCCGACGATCACGCTCGAGTACGCGGGGCTGACGCTGACGATCAATACCCACGACGCCCAGGCGATCACGATGCTCGATCTAGTCTATGCCGCGCGGCTCGAAGCCTGGCTGCGCACGAACGGACGCTGAGGCCTTAGCGGCTGCCGAGGCACGCGCTGGCGACCGCGGCATCGCCGGCTTCGAAGATCGTGAGCTCGTCGAGCTCGCGGCCATCGACGATCCCGGCGGCGAGTGCCGGCAAGCCGCGCGGTTCGTCGAACAGCTTCGCGACGTGCTCGAGATCGTCGTCGAGCTCGCATCGAGCGAGCGCATTGACGTGCGTGCCGCGGCGCAGCGAGCTCGCGACGAGCTGCATCGGCGCGTGCATGCACACGATATCCGCGGCGAGCGCTTCGGCGAGCGACACGACGCGACCACCGACCGCCGCCGCTACCGCGTCCGACGTGCAGCGCAGCTCGCGCGGCTCGAACCATGCGCGGTGTGCTTCGAGCGAGATCGCGATCGCCGGGTCGTCGCCGACGAGCGCGAAGCTGCGCGGCGTGCCGACCGCGAGGTAGCGCGATGCGACTGCACCGGCCGCGGCAAGCGCACGCAGCGACGCAGGGCCGCGCGTCGTCACCGGTTGCTTGTACGCCGCAGCGTAGGCGCGCTCGACATCGAGCACCCAATCGGTCGCGGTCGTGATCAAAACTCGGCCTGGCGCGGCGCGCGCGGGAACGGAATGACGTCGCGGATGTTGTCGATCCCGGTCGCGTAGAGGATCGCGCGCTCGAAACCCAAGCCGAAGCCCGCGTGCGGCACCGTGCCGTAGCGGCGCAGGTCGCGGTACCACCAGTAGTCCTTCGCGTGCAGCCCCATCTCCGCGATCCGCGCGTCGAGCAGCTCGAGCCGCTCCTCGCGTTGGCTGCCGCCGATGATCTCGCCGATGCCGGGTGCGAGGACGTCCATCGCCGCGACCGTCTTGCCGTCGGCGTTTTGCCGCATGTAAAACGCTTTGATGTCCTTCGGGTAGTTGATCACCGCGACCGGGCCTTTGACGACCTTCTCGGTGAGGAACTTCTCGTGCTCGCTCTGCATGTCGATCCCCCATTTCACGGGGAACTCGAACTTCTCGCCGGACTTCTCCAGCTCCTTGATCGCGTCGCCGTAGTCCATCCGCGCGAACTTCGCCTCGACCATCGTCGCGAGGCGAGTCACGCAGTCCTTGTCGACGAACTTCTCGAAGAACGCCATGTCGTCTTTGCGTTCATCGAGCAGCGCTTTGAAGATGAACTTGAGAAACGCCTCGGCGAGGTCGGCGTCGGCGGCGAGATCGGCGAACGCGATCTCGGGCTCGATCATCCAGAACTCGGCGAGGTGACGCCGCGTGTTCGAGTTCTCGGCGCGGAACGTCGGCCCGAACGTGTAGACCCGGCTCAACGCCATGCAATAGGTCTCGACGTTGAGCTGACCCGATACGGTGAGCCGCGCCTCCTTGCCGAAGAAGTCCTTGTCGTAGTCGATCTTGCCGTCGGGGGTCCGCGGCAGGTTCGCGAAGTCCAAGGTCGACACCTTGAACATCTGGCCGGCGCCTTCCGCGTCGCTCGCCGTGATGATCGGCGTGTGGATCCAGAAGAAGCCGTGCTCGTGGAAGA
>CAZDGY010000186.1:0-9325 GCA_964504685.1 uncultured Kofleriaceae bacterium
CCGCGTTCGATATCACCGTACGTCGCGGTGTTGCGCCGCGCCACGATCGGAACGTACGCGTTTACCCATACGTCGCCGAGGCCACGCACGAAGTCGAAGACCTTCTCGGCGGGGAACTCGTTCTTGCTGCCGAGGTAGTCGAAGAACACCCCGCCGACGCCGCGGGTCTCGTTACGGTGCGGCAGGAAAAAGTAGTCGTCGCACCACTTCTTGAACCGTTCGTAGTCGCCGATCGGGCGATGCCGGTCGCACGCGTCGGCGAGCGTGCGATGGAAATGCACCGCATCCTCGCGGAACAGGTAATACGGCGTCAGGTCGGCGCCGCCCCCGAACCAAACGGTGCCGCCCTTCTCGATGCAGCGAAAGTTCGCGTGGGTGGTCGGCACCATCGGCGACTTCGGATGGATGACGAGGGACACCCCGCTCGCCCGGAACGACCGGCCTTCGCCGGGCATGTGCTCGGAGAGCTCGGTCGGTAGCTCGCCATCGACGCTCGACCAGTTAACTCCCGCCTTCTCGAACACCACGCCGTTCTCGAGCACGCGCGCGACCCCGCCGCCTCCGCCCGGGCGCTGCCAGGCATCTGCGCCGAACGACGCGGCGCCGTCGGCATCTGCGAGTGCAGCGCAGATGTCGGTCTGCAGTTGATGGAAGTAGCTCGCCGCGCGTTCGAACAGGTCGGCCACGCGCACATGCTAGCATCGTGGAGAACGTCCGTAGCTAGCCTATGTCCGCAGCCATTCGACTGATCCGCGCGACGCGAGTGTTCGCGGTCATCTTCCTCAGTTACATGTGGCAGGTGGCGTGGACCCAGCTGTGGCCGACGCGCTATGCGACCAAGGCGCGGTGGAAAAAGATTCATCGCCGCAACGCGCGCCGGATGTTCCGCGGCTTCGTGTCGTTGCGCGGCGTCTACATCAAGCTCGGCCAGATCCTCTCGATCATGGGCACGTTCCTGCCGCGTGAATACGTCGAGGAGCTCGAGGCGCTGCAAGACGACGTTCCGCCCGCGACCTACAAGTCGATCATGTCGACGTTCGTAAAAGCGTTCGGCCGGTTGCCGACCGAGGTGTTCGCGTCGTTCGAGCAGGAGCCGATCGCGGCGGCGTCGCTCGGTCAAGTCCACGAGGCGCGCAACGAAGCGGGCGAGCGGCTCGCGGTCAAGATCCTGTATCCGAACGTCGCGACGATCATCAAGGTCGACCTGCGCGTCCTCGGCTGGGCGCTGCGCGTCTATCGCCACTTCGTGCCGATGCAGCAGATCATGCGCGTCCACGAGCAGCTCGCCGACATGCTCGCGCGCGAAACCGATCTCGACAACGAGGCGCGCATGATCGCGCGGATGGCGAAGAACTTCGAAGGCGACCCCGACGTGCTGTTTCCAAAGGTCTACCCGGAGTGGTCGAGCCGCACGGTGTTGACGATGTCGTTCATGGACGGCGTCAAGATCACGAAGAAGGACGCACTCGCGACGCTGCAGTTGGACCCGTACGACGTCGCGACCAAGCTGACGAAGGTGTTCTACAAGCAGCTATTCATCGATCGGTTCTTCCACGCCGATCCGCATCCCGGGAACTTCTTCGTGCAAAAGGGCCCGGAAGGTCAGGTCCGGATCGTCGTGCTCGATCTCGGGTCCGCGACCGAGCTGCGCCAGAACCTTGCCGACGGCATGTTCGACATCTTGAGCGGCCTCATGACTCGCAAGGATGACCTCGTCGTCAAGGGCATCGACGCGATGGGCTTCATGGCGCCCGGCGGCGATCGCGTACTGCTCGAGAAGACCGTGCGCAAATACTTCGAGAAGCTGCTCAACCTCAACATCACCGACTTCGGAAAGATCGATCCCGCGGTCGCGCAACAACTCGCCGATCCGGACATGAAGCGCGAAGAGCTGCGCGGCTTGATGAAGTCGATCGCGTACCCCGAGGGCTGGTTCTACGTCGAACGCGCGAGTGTCATCATGTTCGGCCTACAGGCGACGCTGGCGCCCAAGCTCAACGGCATCCAAGTCGGCTTCCCGTACGTCATGCAGTTCGTGATGGAGAAGAACAAACAGCGGCTCGCCGAGCAGGCCGCGCCGAAGAAGACCACCGAGACCGGCGAGACCGAAGCGCTGCTCAATTAGCTCAACGCAGCCATCGCCATCTATTGGATCGTGATCGGCGCGCAGGTCGAAACACCCGCGCCATCGATGAAGTACTGCACGTTTGGCAAGACCACGCTGTAGGTGTTGGTCGTACGATCGATCGCGCGCACGGTCGAGGTCCGGATGCCGTTCGAGTCAGCGGTCGTGACGAACACGTAGAACACGCCGCCCCACTGCGCGAACGCCCAGTCGGTGATCTGATTGCCGAGGCCGCTGGTTCCGAGGTTCCACACCTGGCCGATCGGCGCACCGCTGGTCTTGTCGATCTCTTGCACGTACGCCGGCCCGCTGGTCAGCACCGGGTAGAACCCGAACAGCTTCGCTTCACTCGTGCCGGTCAGCTCCGGGCTGTAGTCCGAGGCGGCGGTCAGCGTCCCGAGCACGGTCGGCGTCAGATCGGTGACCGTCGTGTCGATGTCGGCGAGCTTGCCCATCGGCTGCGCGGATTGGCCACCGCCGGCGATGAACAGATGCTCGGTGTTGCCGCCGACCGAGTCGGTCGAGAACCCCATGCCGAACAACTCCATGCCACCGGCGCCGATCACGTTGTTGACCGCAGTGCACGACGCATCGGTAAGCGACACGTTGAACAGCTCGCCGCTCGCGTACAGCACCCACGCCTTGCCGTTGCGATCGATCGACATCGAGAACGGGATCACGCCTTGCGCCGGCACTTCGATCGACGTGTTGTTGTGCGGACAGTCCAACACGCCGATCATCGTGAACGGATCGCCCGGCAGCTTGCGCGGGTCGAAGCTCAAGAAGTCGTTCGACTCGTCGACGACGTAGACCAAGTCGACGCCATCGGCAGTGCACGCGTCGTTGCACGTGCCGCCCGAGCACGCGGTGCCTTCACCGCACGCCATGATCGTCGAGCCGAACGAGCCGTCGGCGTTGCACATCACCGCGGTGTTCGCGTTGCACGTGTTGCCCAGGCTCGGATCGCAATCGACACATCCTCCGAGCGACTCCAAGCACGCGCCGCTGCATGTCTGGGTCGTCTCGAACGTGCCATCGGTACACGTCTGGAGCTCGAGCCCATTGCACTGCGTCTCGGTGCCCGAGCAGTTGCCACCTGCATCCGGGCCGGCACCGTGATGGGTAGAGCAAGCCGTGATGATGCCGAGCGCGAGACTGAGGTGCGAGCGCATGAATCCCCCACACCAGTATCGCGCCGTTCTCGCGGTTATCGCGACACACAAGATCGGCGAACGCGTGTGCGATGTACGAGGCTGCGGTACCGTGCACACGTGAGCTTCGATGTCGTTGTCGCGGCCGATCTCGACTGGGGGATCGGGAAGTCGAACGGGCTGCCTTGGCCCAAGCTGGCCGGTGACCTCACCCATTTCCGCACGCTGACGTGTGCGGCGTCGCCCGACCGCCAGAACGCCGTCGTGATGGGCCGCAAGACCTGGGAATCGGCCGAGGTTCGCGGTCGGCCGCTGCCGAAACGAACGAACATCGTCGTGACCCGCGGCACGATCGAGCTGCCCCCGGGCGTGCTCGCGGCCGGCTCGCTAGATATGGCGCTCGGCCTGGCACGTGAGGCCGAGACCACATTTGTCGTCGGAGGCGCGGTCCTGTTCCGCGAGGCATTCGGCCACAAGGCACTGCGCTGGGTCTACCTGACCCGGGTGCTCGGCCGGTTTGCCTGCGACGTCTCGATCCCGAACATCAAGGCGCTCGGCTTCGCGATCGTCAACTGGGACGGCGCGCGCGAAGGCGAAGACAACGGCATTCGCTACGAGATCGCACGCTACGCGAAGCGCTGACTAGACCGCGACCGGAAACTTGATGAACGCATCGTGCTGGTAACCCTCGAGCACGACGTCGTCGTACGTCATCGCGAGCACCGGCTTGTCCGCGAGCACCAGCTTCGGCAACGGCCGTGGCTCGCGCGCGAGCTGGAGCTTCACGCCTTCGACGTGGTTCGCGTAGATGTGGGCATCGCCGAGCGTGTGCACGAAGTAGCGCGGCTCGAGCTTGCACTCGTTCGCGATCATCGCCATCAGCAGCGCGTAGCTCGCGATATTGAACGGCACGCCGAGGGCGAGATCGGCCGAGCGCTGATAGAGCTGACAGTCTAAGTAACCGCGCCGCCGTTCGGCGGCGCTGCCGTCGGCGGACAAGCCGCCGCCGTCGAGCTGGCTGCCCGCGACGTAGAACTGAAACAGCGCGTGGCACGGCGGCAGCTTCATCTTCGGGATGTCGGCGACGTTCCACGCCGACACGATGATCCGACGCGATGACGGATCGCGCTTGATCGTATCCAGCACCTGCTGGATCTGATCGACGCCGCCGGGCTCGCCCGGTGCGACGCCCCAGTGGCGCCATTGATGCCCGTAGATCGGCCCGAGGTTGCCTTCAGCGTCGGCCCACGCGTCCCAGATCGGCGTGTGCTGCGTCAGATCGTCGTTGATGTTCGTCGAGCCACGTAGAAACCACAGCAGCTCGCGGACGACCGCGGGAAACAGCACCTTCTTCGTCGTCACGAGCGGAAAGCCGGCGCGCAGATCGTAGCGAGTCTGCGCCCCGAACAGCGAGATCGTGCCGGTGCCGGTGCGATCGGTGCGGCGCTCGCCGTGCTCGAGCACGTGGCGCAACAGATCGAGGTACGGGCGCATGACTGCGGTATAGCAGAGGCGTATGACGCCGAGACCGGTCGAGATCGCCGAGCTGATCGAGCGTTACGACGGCATCTTACTCGACGCCTACGGCGTGCTGGTCGACGCTCGCGGCATCTTGCCCGGCGCGGCAGAGCTCCTCGCCGAGCTCGACCGCCGAGGCCGTGCGTGGGCGATCGTCAGCAACGACGCGTCGCGCTCGCAGGCGACCTACGCGAAGCGGTTCGCCGGTTATGGCGCGACCGTGCCGGAGGCTCGGGTCGTGACGTCGGGGAGCTTGTTGCCGCCGTATTTTCGCGCGAACGGTTTGTCCGGCGCCCGGACGTTCGTGCTCGGCACCGAAGACTCCGAGGCGTACGTCGTCGAAGGCGGCGGCGTGCCGGTTGCCGCGACCGGCGAGCCCATCGACGCACTGGCGGTCTGCGATGACTCGGGCTTCGATTTCTTGCCCGGGGTCGAGCGCGCGTTCAACGCGGTCGTGCGAGCGGTCGAAGCGGGCCGGATGCCCGCGCTGATCTTGCCGAACCCCGACCTCGTGTATCCCAAAGGCGATGGCGAGCTCGGGTTCACGTCGGGGACGATCGGGCTGATGATCGAAGCGGCGCTCGCCCGGCGATTCCCGGCGAAGCGATTCGCGTTCGCGCGCCTCGGCAAGCCCGAGCCGCACTTGTTCCTCGAGGCCGCGCGCCGGCTCGCGATCGCTCCGGATCGGCTCGTGATGATCGGCGACCAGCTCGAGACCGATATCGCCGGTGCGCGCGCCGCCGGCCTGCACGCGGCGCTGCTCGCGGGGGTGTCGCGCTGGGAGCATGCGCACGAGACGTCGAGCGTCATTCCGGACTACCTGCTCGCGACGCTCGCGCCCTGAACGGCTCGGTTGTTACAGTTGCTCGCGCTGCTCGGCGCCGCTGGAAGACGGCGACGCCGCGTGCAATGACCCGGTGATGCGCTTCATCGCCGTCGTGATCGCCGTCGTGCTCGCCAGCGGGACCAACACGCATGCGGCCCCGTTCGTGTCCAAGCCCGGCGGCTATGCGATCGCGTTTCCGGGCCCGCCCACCCATGAAACCCGAGACGCGGTCGCCAACGGCATGAAGGTGGCCGTCGCCTTCGACACGTTCGTGGCTCAGGACGATCAATTCATGGTCTCGTATACGGACCTCCCGGCAAGCGCAGCCGCTACCCCGATCGACGACTCGAGCATCGTCGCGCAAGGGACGCTGATTGCCCGCAAGGACCTGAAACTGTTCGGCCACCCCGCGCGAGATCTCGAGGTCGCACTGCCGGAGGATCTCGTGGTGCGCGTGCGGTTCGTGGACGTCGGTCGTCGCTTCTATCAGATCATGGTGGTCGCGCCCGCGAAGCTCGCGCACGCGCCGAGCGTGGACGCGTACTTCGCGTCGTTCCGGCTGACTCGATAGGCCGGGCACGCGTGTCGCGGTTTTCCGCGGCGCCGGCAGGCCCACGGTCGATAACCGACCGAGATCGCTCGAGCGACCGTGGCGCGCGCGGTGCTGAAGCGCAGCGTATGAACAGCCGACTGTTTCGATCGATCGTGGTGTTCGGCGCCGGGCTCGGCGTGACCGCCGGGGTCGTCACGCTCGTGCCGGGCTGCGAGCTGTACTTCGGCCCCAACACCGGGCACGGCAGCAACATCCGGGAAGACAGCTGGCCGATCATCGACATCGGCCGCGACTCGTATTGGAACCACATCGCCGACGCCCCTTGGGGAATCATCGATGCGGGTCGGCCCGACGTGTTGCCCGATGCGGGCTCGGGTGCACGTCGCGATGGCGGGACGCCCGAGACCGGAGAAGCGTCGTGATCCCGGCGCGTCGCCTCGTACCGCTCGGCGCGCCGACCCGGCATCCATGGCCGGAGCGCGATCCGGCGGTCGCCGAGCTCGCCGCCGACGAGCGCGCGACCGTCGCCGCGATCTGGCACGGTCGAGCCGAAGCCGAGCTGCGCGCATCGGGATCGTTCGCGTACATCGCCGACACCCTCGCCGCCGCCGGTGCGCACGGCGATCTGGTCGCGCTCGCCCGCCGCGCGGTCAGCGACGAGGTTCGCCACTCCGAGCTATGCGCGCGCGTCGCGGCCGCGTACGCCGACACGCCACTGCCGGCGCCGCGCAAGCTCGAGGTCACGATCCCGCGCCACGCCGGTGCGAATCGCGCATTGCGCCGCGTGCTGCACGTCGTCGGGATGTCGTGCTTCAACGAGACGATCGGCAGCGCGTTCCTCGAGCTGTGTCGCGAGCGCGCGACCGGGGCGCTGGTCCGAGCGGCGTTGCGCGAGCTGCTCACCGACGAGATCGATCACGCGCGGATCGGCTGGGCGTTCGTCGCATCGCTCGAAGGCCCGGCGCGGATCGCGCTCGGCCATTGGCTGCCGGAGCTGTGCGAGCTCAACCTGCGCGCGTGGCGCGACCGGCCTCAGCGGCCGATCAGCGAAGCGCTCGCCGCGCACGGCTGCCCGCGCTGGGACGATGTCGACGCAACCGTGCTCGCGGCGATCGCCGAGCTCGTGCTCCCTGGTTTCGCGCGACTTGGCGTCGATGTCGCGCCGGCCCAGCGCTGGCTCGCGACCGCTGCTACGCTTGCGGCGTGATCCAACGGTTTTGCTTCGCGAAGCTGCGCGATCATCACGCGGCGAGTCGGGCCGAGCTCGTCGAGGCGCTGCGCGCGGAGCTGACCGCGGCCGGAGCCGATGCGGTCGTCGGCTTGCCAGCCGATGCAAGCGCTGCGAAGTGGGATCTCTCGATCGTCATCACCGCTGCGTCGCTCGAAGCGTGGCGCGCGCTCGCCGCGCAGCCGGCGATGATCGGCGTCCTCGATCAGCTTGCCGCGCGCTGCGAGGTCGTCAAGGCGTGGACATTCGCGAGCTAGCCGCCGGCTATCGCACGTCCGCGCCGAACGGTTGGGCCGCGAGCGCGCCGGTTGTCGCGAGGGCGGCTCCGCCTTCGGTGTCGTGCCAGGCGGTGCCGTCGAACTGCTTGGCCCAGAGGTCTCCGTCGACGTCGGTGAACACCGCGAGCAGAGAGTCGCCGAGATCGAGCAGCTCGATCGTGGCCTTGTCGCCGACGGCGGGGCTCGGCGCGAACTCCAATGGCACGGACCAGCTGCCTTGCCACAGCGCCCATGCGAGATCGCCCGACGTGCACATTCCCGGTGACGTCGCGCAGCCCCACACGAACACCGCCGTGCCGGTGCTTCCGAGCCAGCTGATCGCGACCGGACGCGAGCCGGGTCGACCGCCGTACTCGTTGGGATCCACCGCGGTGCCCTCGTTCCCGATCTCGGTGTCGACGTCGTCCGACTGAGTCACGAGCTGCGTGCCGTCCCACATCGCGGCCCACGCGTCGTCACAGCCGCCACCGCCGCAGGTATATTCCTCAAGGCCGATCGCAATGTGGTCGCTCGCCGGATCCGGTTCGACGTCGATCGGCCCCGCAGCGTCGAGCACGGGATCGATCGTCGCGGGCAGGGTGAACGTCGCTTGCCCAGCCGGCTTGGACGTCCACGCGGTACCCATGGCCCCTACTTCCGAGTGGCCCCACACGACGAGAAGGTCGCCGCTGAGCGACTCGTATCCTGCCGCGAACGCCTGCCACGTGGTCGTGCGAAGCAGCGACTCGAGCATGGTAGGCGCCGCGTCCCACGTTCCCGCAGTCTGGGTCAGCGCCCACAGCTCGCCTGCCTCGTCGGAGAACACCAGCGCGAGCTCGTCGGTTCCGGGCCGCGAAACGAGCTCGACCCACGAGGTCGACGACGCGCCGGCCGACGGGACCGAGGCCTCGGCACTCCACGAGGTCTCGCCCGCAGCGAGCCGTCGATACTTCGGCGTCGTCGAGCCGTCGCTGTAGACCAGCACCGCGGTGCCGCTCGTGCGCTCGAATGCGAGATCGAAGCCGCGCTTGTCGATCGTCGCCGTCGGCAGCACGGTGAGCGACAGCGTCGACGCGAACGCCAGGTCGGGCCCGCGCACGACGTCGAGCTCGCCGCTCGCGGAGGCGACCGCGATCAGCTCGGAGCCGTCGACCGGCGAGATGCGGGGCGCGCTCCACAGCACGTTCGCACCGGTGGGCGGGGTCGCGGGAACCGCCGCAGCCCAACTCGCCGACGCGTGCTGGAACCGGCGGAGCTTCGTACCGCCAGCGGTCTGGTCGGCGAAAACGAGATCGACATCGCCGGCCGTGTCGAGCTCGTCGAACCCGATCCGGCCGCAGCTCGCGCACGCGATCAAGCTCGCGGCAGTGATCGCGCGCATAGATCGAGTATAGACCTTGGCGTGCTCGACCGTCCGAGCGCGGGGTACGGACGCGGTAGCCAAGCGGGGACGCTCAAGGCTCGCGCAGGCGCTCGATCCACTGCGCGAGCTCCACGGGGAGCTCGCTCGAGAACTTCACGCGCTCGCCGGTCGCGGGATGGGTGAACCCGAGGGTCGCCGCATGCAGCGCGAGCCGCGGTGGCCGCGGAATGAACGTTCGCTCGGTCTCGCCGCCGT
Source organism: uncultured Kofleriaceae bacterium (assembly GCA_964504685.1). Taxonomy (GTDB): domain Bacteria; phylum Myxococcota_A; class Polyangia; order Haliangiales; family Haliangiaceae; genus JABFXX01. The sequence goes on from CAZDGY010000186.1 coordinate 9,277, forward strand.
GGGTGCTGTCGCCGGCGATCGGGTGGCCGAGGCCCGCGAGATGGATCCG
>CAZDGY010000187.1:0-9311 GCA_964504685.1 uncultured Kofleriaceae bacterium
TACTCCACGGGCATGAAGCAGCGCGTGAAGCTCGCGCAGGCCCTGGTCCACGATCCCGAGCTGCTGTTTCTCGACGAGCCGACGAACGGCCTCGATCCGCGCTCGCGCGGCGACATGCTCGAGCTGATCGCGGAGCTGCCGCAGCGCCGCGGGTGCGCGATCGTGTTGTCGACCCACCTCCTGCCCGATGTCGAGCGCGTGTGCGACCACGCTTTGATCATGCATCGCGGCGAGGTCCGGTTCTCCGGCACGATCGACCAGCTGCGCGGCGCCCGCGGCCGCGAAAGCGAGCTCGCGATCGAGGTCAAGGCCGAACCGGGAAAGCTCGCCGACGCGCTGACCACCGCCGGCGCGACGTGCAAGGTGACCTCGCCGATCGCGCTCGAGGTCGATCTGCCGACCAACGCGACCGCCGAGCTCGTGTTTCAGCGAGCGAAGGACGTCGGCGTGCAGATTCGCGGGCTCGAGGTCAGGCGCGAGAGCGTCGAGGCGGCGTTCATGCGCGTGATCGGCGAAGCGCCGGCGAAACCAGCGAGCCCACCGGCATGAGCCAAGGCACGATTCACGACCTCGGCTACAAGCGGTACGCCGGCACGCGACTGTCGACCGGCACGCGCTGGCGCGTCGTGATGCGCCAACAGATCGCGTCGGCGTGGAAGACGTGGTTCCGCTACAAAGCGTGGGTCGGGTTCGCGGTGGTCACGACGTGCGTCGCCGGCATGCTGATGTACCTCGCGACGTACGTGCCGAACCTGAACATGCTCAACCACATGCTCGTCGGCGGCAACGGTAAGAACATCGAGCTCGCCGACATCCCGCTGCCGACCGCGATCGCTTGGTACTGCCGCGGCGCGTTCCTGTGCACGCTCACGCTCAGCATCGGGGTGATCGCGAACGACGTGCGCAGCGGCGCGTTCACGTTCTACTTCTCGCGCTCGTTGCGACCGGCCGACTACGTGTTCGGCAAGCTCGCCGGACTCGGCTTCGTGATGGCGACGATCACGATGGCCGGGCCGGTGCTGCTCGCGATCATGCGACTCACGCTCGCGACCTCGACCGACGAGCTGTGGCACCTGCTGCCGGTGATCCCGAAGGCGCTCGCGATCGGCGCGTTGACGACGCTGACCTACGCCGCGGTGCCGCTCGCGTTCTCGGCGTTGCTCTCGCAGCGCGGCTACGCGCTCGCGGCGTGGGCGGCGTATTACGTGATCGCGGGTGAGATCGCGGCAGACGGCTTCTCGTCGACGCCGGCGATCTCGGCGTTCGACTTGCCGACCGCGATCACCGGGGTCGCGTTCTGGCTGTTCGACGTCCAGCCAATTCGCGGCTCTGCCGAGCTCGCGCCGATCGGCGCTTGTGCGATCTCGCTGACGATCCAGATCAGCGCCGCGCTCGCGCTCGCGTACTTCATGGTGCGCCGCGCCAGCGATAGCGGCGTCGGAGGCGCGACGTGAGCGACGCTGCGGTCGTGGTCGACAATTGCAGCAAGTGGTACGGCCACGTGCTCGGGATGTCCGACGTGTCGTGGACGTTGCGCGGCGGCATCGTCGGCTTGCTCGGTCCAAACGGCGCCGGCAAGTCGACGCTGATCAAGATGATGGCGGGTTTGCTCCGCCCGTCGCGCGGCACGCTGACGGTGTTCGGCGCGCAGCCGTTCGTCGATGCGAACGTGCGCCGACGGATCGGCTATGCACCGGAGCACGAGAAGACCTGGGACGAGCTCACCGCGCTCGAGCTCGTGACGGTGTTGGCGCGACTCGCCGGTGTGCCGGCGCAACGCGCGAAGCCTGCCGCCGAGGCCGCGCTCGAGCAGATGGGGATGGCCGATGCTCGCCATCGTCGAGTCCGCGGGTTCTCGAAGGGCATGCGCCAGCGCACGAAGCTCGCCGGCGCGATCGCGCACGATCCGGATCTGCTGCTGCTCGACGAGCCGTTGACCGGCGTCGATCCGGTCGCACGGGTCGATATCGTCGATCGCATTCGCAAGCTCGGCGACGCGGGCAAGACCGTCGTGGTGTCGAGCCACGTGCTGTACGAGATCGAAGCGCTGACTCGCGAGATCGTCGTGATCTATCGCGGCCAGGTGCTCGCCGAGGGCAACGTCTACGAGATCCGCAAGCTGATCGATCGCCATCCGCATCGCATCCGGATCGCATGCGATCAACCGCGCGCCGTCGCGGCCGCGCTCGCGACCGCGGATCACGTCGCGCGCATCGTGTTCGAGCGCGACGCGATCGTGATCGAGACCCGCGATCCGGATCGCTGCTACCACGAGCTGTCGGAGACCGTGCTCGCACATCACATCGCGGTCGCGGCGTTGACCTCGCCCGACAACAACCTCGGCGCGGTGTTCGACTACTTGACCGGCGGAGCCCCCGAATGAGCGACGCGCCCCGTACCGTACCGAGCGCGTTCGAATCGGTCACGACGCTCGCCAGCGTGACGTTCAAGCGGCTCCTCCGCGGCAAGGCGATCTGGATCTGCATCGCGATCGCGTTGCTGCCGGTCATCTTCGCGACCATCGCCCACGGTGACAACAAGGCGTCGAAGCTGTTGACGTTCCAGGTCGTGGTGGTCGCGCTCCTGGCGCCGTTCCTCGTCGCGTCGTCGATCGGCGATGACATCGAAGACCGCACGCTGACGTATCTGTGGTCGCGCCCGTTGCCGCGGTGGACCTATGTGGTCGGCAAGCTCGTTGCGGTCGCGCCGATCGCGCTCGTCACCGTGCTCGCGAGCTGGGTGGCCGCGTGTGAAGTCGGCCTTCACTCGACGCCTTGGAAATGGTCGTACATCGGGCTCGGCGGTGGCACGCTCGCGGTGTCGTGCGTAGCGGCGGGCATCGCGACGTTGGCGCCGAAGTACGGGACCGCGCTGTCGGTCTCTTACATGCTGATGATCGATCTGGTGATCGGCGAGATACCGGCAAACCTCCAGTCGCTGAGCATCGGCCGCGCCGCGCGCGAGATCGCGAAGCACGACCATGTAGGGAGCTCGGTCACCACGCTGTTAGTGTTCGCAGGGATTTGGCTGACGATCGGATTCCTGCGCATCCGCAAGATCGAAGCTTAGGGCTGGTGCCTAGATCGCGATCGCGCGACGATGGTGAGATGAGGCTCGCTGCATTCGTCGTGCTCGCGATCGGCTGTGGCGGCGGCATGGGCGGTGGCGGCGGTGGCGGCGGTGGCGGCGGCGGTGGCGGCGGTGGCGACGCCGGCAACGGTGGACCGACGACCCTGCGCGGCCGGCAAGAGCAGCTTGCGATGACCTTGCGCGGTACGACCGACTTCATGATCGGCGTCGGCAACGACAACACCGGGCCCTACGACCACGCGGTGCCGATCGATCTGCACTACGCCTATCTCGACGGCTATGGCGACGAAGGCGGCTGGCCGACGTGGAACACCGACGGCGACTATCCCTTGTACTTCGAGCAAGCGGACGCGCCGCATGCGGTGTCGTCGTGGTTCACCTACTACCAGCTCGCGCTCGAGCTGCAGAACAACAACGACGCGGTGCTCGCCGATCCGACGCGGATGGGTCAGTACCTCAGCGACATGCGCTTGCTGTTTCAGAAGATCGAAGGCAACGGCGCGCCCGCGGTCGTCCAGATCGAACCGGACTTCTTCGGCTTCCTCATGCAGCGCGCCGCGAACGGCATGACGCCGGATCAGATCGCCGCGGCGGTCAGCGCACCGGAGTGCCCGAACGCGGCGCAGACGGTCAGCGGGCTCATGCACTGCGTCGTCGCGATCGGCCGCGCGACCGCACCCGATGCGCTGATCGGCTTCCACGCGTCGCAATGGGGCGCTTATTTCGATCCGACCGATCCGAACGCCGACGTCGCGGGCTCGGGCAAGACCGTCGCGGATTTCTTGCTGTCGGTCGGCGCCGACGGCACCGACTTCGTCACGGTCGAGACGCTCGATCGCGACGCCGGATTCTGGGAGACCGACGGCGGTGGCACGACGTGCTCGGTGACGAACGGCTCGCGCGGTCCGGTCTATTGGGACGAAGCGAACGTCGGCTATCCGAACTTCGCGCAGCACCTCGCGTGGGTGACCGCACTCACCGCGGAAATGAACCTGCCGGCGCTCGAATGGCAGACGCCTCTCGGCGTACCGTCGGACACGTGCGGCGGCACCGACATGCACTGGCGCGACAACCGCGTCCATTACTTCTTCGGCCACGTCCCTGATCTGGTCAGCGCTGGCATCGCTGGGATGGCGTTTGGCACGGGCGCTGGCGATCAGACCGACCTCAGCACCGATGGCGATCAGCTGAAGACCGCGGCGACCGCGTACGCAGCTGCGCCCATCGCGATGTAGCCGCCGGTTCCGCAGCCGCCGCCGGTTCCGCTGCCGTCGCCGCTTCCGCTGCCGTCGCGCTTCCGCTGCCGTCTTGCGGCTCGGTAGCACCGCGAACGTGTCGTAGACGCGCGAGACCACGTTCGTCGCGTTCACACGCGTGTAACGATCTGCGACAGTGCGAGCTCGCCATCGCCGCAACGTGTGAGTACAGGCAAGCTCGTCACCGCGACGCGTGGCGCTCCACATAGCTACAAATATCGAATGCGCATTCCACGTTCGATCTTGTTCTGTGCGGCCGCCGGCTGCAGCGCAGGTTCCGATACGGCTGGTGTCGATGCTGCGATCGCGCTTGACGCGACCCCGGATGCGGCCGTGTTCGCGCTGACCCATGTCCCGCTCACCGGTTGCGGGTTTTCATACACGGGAGAGTTCGCGATCGGCGGCTCGCCATTTCGCCTCATCATCGATACCGGGTCGGCGACGCTCGCCGTGGCCGACGCGAACTGCGCGTCGTGCACCGCCGCAGGTGTCACCGGAGGCTACAGGCCCGGCACGACCGGCACCGATCTCCACGAGCCTGCAAGCTCGACATACGGTGACGGCAGCCTCGGATGGAAAGGCGAGATCTATCGCGACAACGTTTCGGCCGGTAGCTTGCCGGCAGCGCCAGTCGCGTTCGGAGACATCACCTCGCAAACCGACTTCTTCGATTCGGCCCCGTGCGGTGATCCACAGGGCATCCTCGGTATGGCCCCACCGGCGGGTTTGATCGCGGGTACGACGAGCTTTCCGTCGCAGCTCGCGACCATGGGCGCCGTGGACGTGTTCGCGCTGCATTACTGCGTCGGACCCGGCGATATGTGGCTCGACGGCTACGATCCCGCCGCCGTGACTGCCGACCCGATGTGGGTCGATATGAACATGACAAGCTACTTCTACACAGTGTCACTCGACGACGTGGCGGTCGATGGTCACAGCGTCGGTGTTCCGTCCGCGTCGTATGGCCAGCCGCTGGTCGATAGCGGTGGTCCGAGCCTCTACCTTCCGCCCGCCGCATACACGGCCGTGATCACAATGGTTGGTGCCTCGCCTGCGTTCCAGGCGCGCTTTGGTGGGGCGAGCTTCTTCTCGAGTAGTGGTACCGGCTGTCAGGACTCGAGCGAGACGCGCGAACAGATCGACGCCGCGCTGCCCAAGCTCACGCTCAAGATCGGTTCGCCGCCTGTGTCGATCGACCTACCCGCGACCGCGAGCTATCTCCAGACGTTTCCCAATGGCGGTCACAGCACGTACTGCGCTGCGATCTTCACGTCACCCGGCCTCGTGGATCTCGGCAACACGTTGATCCGGGCCGGCCTCGTGATCTTCGATCGTGTACACAGCCGGATGGGATTTGCCCCGGCGACGCCATGCAACGACGTGCTCACGCGACAGGTGACGCCGACCCGGCGCATGCTTCAGCCGATCAGCCGCCGCGAGCCGGCGCGTCCGAGTCCTTGAACAGGTCATCATTGTCGGCATCGAACGCGAGGGTCTGCGACATCACACACGATGAGCGTCGTACGTGACTTCGTGCGTCTGCTCGACCGGTCCATGGCACCTCGAAAGCTGTCGATGTGCCGTTCGCCATGCACCGACGGCTTTCGCGTGTCCCAGGCGCGGTGCATCGTACACAGGCAGCGATCGCGAGTCAGTTGACTGCATCGACCTCAAGGGCAAACGTGGCGCTATGAATCGAATTGCCGTGTTCACCCTCATCATCGCGGCGTGCCACGCGGCGCCTGCACAACTGGACGCGCCGGCGCCACTCGATGCTCCATCGCTCGATGTGTTGTTGTTGCAATCGTGGACCGTGCCTGAGGGCTGGCGTCCCGAGCTCCTGCCGTTTCCGCTATCGTTCGCGCCGACCCTCACACACCAAGGTGTCGAGGAAGTGCGGTTTCCGCCCGGGGTATTCGATCCATCGTCGACCATGTACTGGTCGTACGTGATCGCGTGGCGGCTCGTTGATGTAGCGGACCTGGATGACTCCGGTCTCTCCGCCGAGCTCACGACCTACTATCGCGGGCTGATGGCCGCGGTCGACTCGAATCACGTGATCACGGCACCCGATCAGATCGTCGCGAACGCTCACTCTGGCTCGGGAGGCTTCACGTTGGCGGTGCACATCTTCGACGCCTTCAACCAGGGACAGCCAGTCGACCTGCTCGGATCCGCGACGCGCGTTGACTGCGATGGGGGATCGTTGTGGGTGTTCGAGCTGTCTCCAGCAACCACATCGATTGCGGCTCAGCTCGCGCAGGTGGGCGCAGACGCTCGTTGCGGCCAGCCTCCCGTGCAATGACGATCGGGGTTCGTTTTCGGGAGGGGCTGCGTTCGGCGACGGGCAAGTCGAATCGGTTAAGACGCATGTGGCCGGATCGACTTCGGCGCTTCGGCCGCCGCCGTTTTCGCTGCCTACGCCGTTTCCGCCGCCGTCGCCGCTGTTCCTCTGATGTCGCCGCGATCAACGCCTTCAATTCGTTCTCGCGGCGTCCGCTCGCCAGGCCGTCGCCCTCCGCCGCTTCGCGCCATCATCGCGCCGCTCGCCTCGATCGGCCGACGCGTCCGAAGGACCGCCGCAGAGTTTATCGACCGTTACACGCGGAGATCGGTGTCCGCGCTCGTCACGGTGCCTGCGCGAGTGCGGCGAGACGGCCCGGCGATCGGCGCCGTTCACTCACGAAAGGCAACGCGATGCTCGATGTCCTCGCTCAATCGCTCACCGTCCTCGAACAGCTCGCTCCGCTCGAGCCGAGCCTGCGCTCGCGTCGCAAGTCGCTTGCCGAAGAGATCGGCCGCGCCACCGAGAGCGTCGCGCTCAACATCGCCGAAGAGCGAGCGCTCATCGCGAAGGCGCGCGGCTACATCACCGCGAACGACTTTGCCGCGGTCGAGGCGCCGCTCGATCGCGTACGCGCGATGCTGTTCAGGCTCACGCGGTGAGCAGGCGAACCGGCGCTGATTCCGGCACCCTTCCGGATTCTGGCGACGCGACGATGCCGCCGCCTAGTCGCCTTCGCCGACGACGACGCGCTCGACCCGCGGCAGCGCCTTCAACGCCGCGAGCGCGCCGCGCGACAGCTGCGTGCCACGGACGTCGACGACGCGCAGCGCCGGCAACGCCTTCAGGTGCGCGACAACCGCGTCGGTGATGCCGGTGCTCGCGAGCGAAAGCTCGGCCAGGCCAGAGATCGCAGCGAGCTTCGCGACGCCTTTGTCGGTGATCCGCGTGCGACCGGCGCGCAGGATCCGCACCTTGGTTCCGGCGAGCGCGGCAAAGCCGGCATCGGTGACGTTCGCCGGCTCGAGATCGAGCGTGTTGAGCGCCGGCAAGCGCGCGACCGCTTCGAGCCCCTCGTCGTCGAGCTTGCAGTAGCGAATCGCGACCGTGGTCAGCTTCTTGAGGCCACGCAGCTCGTCGAACCCCGCGCCGGTGATCGGCGCGCGCTCGATATGCAGCTCTTCGAGCCCGGACAGCGGCGCGATCATCGAAAAGTCGTCGTCGGTGACCGCGAGCTTGATCAGCCGGAGCACGCGCAGCTTCTTGAAGCTCGCGAGCTGGCCGAGCCCAGCGCGCGACAATCCGCCGCCGCTGCGCGCCGCGCCGCCGAGCGAGAGGATCTCGACATCGCCACGCGCGAGCATCTCGAGGTGCGACGCGGTGACCGCGGTGTTGCGCATGTCGGCGGCGATCAGCTCGCCGTGTGGACCGACATCGCACGTGCCGCCGAGCTCCTCGACCAACTCGATCAGATCGGCGTCGCGCTTCGGCGCGGCTTCGACCTCGAGTGGCGCCCAGATGCCGACGCCGGCCTTTTCGGCCGCCGCGATCGCTGCGCGATAGCTCGTGCCGGTCGGCACCCACGCCTCGGACGCGAACAACACGCCGCGCGGATCGTCGTGGGCGTCGAAGTCATCGCCGAGCGTGGCGCTCAGGACTTCGCAAACTTGTTCGGGCCGGAGCTCGAAGCCGACGAACGCGAACCCGAGCTTGACGATCACGCAGTCGATCCCGATCGACGCGAGGCGATGGCGTTCGATCATCCTGCGACGAAACGCGGGATCCGGGATGTGAAGCAAAGCAATGGCATCGATGCTCATCGGTACACCTGCAGCTAGAGCGCCAGAGACGCCGCGAGATCGTAGTCGCTCGCCTGCGTCACTTTCGCGCGAACGATCGAGCCGGGCGCGGCATGGCCATCGGCTAGATAGGTAATCCCGTCGATGCCCGGCGCTTGGCCGTACCACCGACCCTCGAGCAAATGCTCGGACTCGCTCGACACGCCCTCGACCAGGACGTCGAGCTCGCGGCCGACCATCGCTTCGTGACGCGCGAGGCTGACCTGGCGTTGCAGCTCCATCAGCTTCTGCTGACGCTCGGCGGCGACCTCGGGGGCGACGCGGTTCGGCAACATCGCCGACACCGTGCCCGGCTCGATCGAGTAGGTGAAAGCACCCGCGCGCTCGAACTTCGACTCCGCGACGAACCCACAGAGGTCGGCGAATTCGGCGTCGGTCTCGCCCGGGTGGCCGACGATGAACGTCGTGCGCAACACGACGTTGTCGATCCGCTCGCGCAGCTTCGTGACGAGCTCGCGCGTGACTCGGCTCGAGTGCCCGCGGCGCATCCGCTTGAGCATCGTGTCGCTGATGTGCTGCAGCGGCACGTCGATGTACTTGACGACTTTCGGCTCGCTCGCGATCGCGTCGATCAGATCGTCGTCGAACGCGCTCGGGAACGTGTAGTGCAAGCGAATCCACCGCACACCGTCGACCGTGCCGAGCGCGCGCAATAGCTTCGCGAGCGTCGGCCGCGATTGCGGATCGCTGCCGGCGTCCCAGCCGTAGCGCGTCAGGTCCTGCGCGATCAGGTTGAGCTCGATCGCACCTTCACCGGCGAGCGCGCGCGCTTCGGCGACGATGTCGGCGATCGGGCGGCTGCGTTGCGGACCGCGCAGCTTC
>CAZDGY010000188.1:0-9310 GCA_964504685.1 uncultured Kofleriaceae bacterium
ACCAGCGCGACCTTGCCGGCGACCTCGGTCGGACTCGAGCGCAGCGCGTCGGCGATCACCGAGCGCGGCTTGTCACCGCCGGTGATCACGGTCCCGGACGATGCGGCGGCGATCCGAGCCGCGGCCGCGATCTGCGTGCGATAGGTCTCGGTCGGGCTATCGCGGGAGGTCGTCGGCACCATCTGCGCGCCGTCCTTCCACCACACGATGCAATCGTTTGCGGTGAAGCCCTCGGCGACGGCGCGCAGCGTTTCGGTCGCGCTGCCGGTGAGATCGACGAGTGAGGTCGCGATCAGGCCGCGGGCGCGCGCGAGATCGAAGTCGTGCGCGCTCGGATCGGGATGCGCGATTGCGGACAGCGCCTCGGCCGACACCGGCGTGAGCACGACACCGGTCGCACTCGCACTCGCGGCTGCACCGGCGACGCGAGCCGCCGACAACGTCGTGCCGTCGCCGACGATCCAGCGCTGCGGACCGCCTTCGGGCGGCGGACCGAGCTCGCCCGCGAGCGCCGGCGGGATCAACACTGCGATGTGGCCGGCGGCGTCAGCGCCGGTCTTGACCGCTTCGAGCTCGATCTTCGCGTTGCGGGCCGCCTCCGCGAGGTCCGCGATCAGCCGACCCGAGGGGTCGAAGATCGCGAGTCGCTTGGCGGCCACGACATCATCATATCCGAGTTAAGAATGCGTGCGCCCTGCGGCTCATCGAGTCTTCACTCGGATCGTCGGTCGCCACCGCCTAGGCTCGACGCGATGAAGGTCCGGCTAGCGCTCGCATGGGTCGCGCTCGCGTTCGGGGCCGCGAACGCCGATCCGGGCTTCGAGCTCGGCCAGTCGACGCGCGGCGGTCATCGCGTGTCGTTCTCCCCGGACGTCCACGTCGACAAACGCATCGGTCGCGTCGGCCGTGGCCGTCGCGGTGTCGTCGGTTGGGATGCGACCAGCGACGGCGCGCCGATCGATCACGAAGCGTTCTACCGGCTGATCGGGCGCAGTGACTTGGCGCGCACGCACGCGCTGCGAACCCATCTCGGCGCGGCGAGCGTGATCGTAGGCATCCTGACAATGGCCGGTGGCTTCGCGGTCGCGCCGCGTCAGCACGGCTCGACGCTCGGCACGGCGTTGGTGCTCGGCGGCGCGGCGGTCACCGGAATCGGGGTCGACTCGGTAGGCGATCCCGATCCGGTTTCGCCGGACGAGGCCGCGCAGTTGGCCGACGACTACAACAACGCGCGCAGATTCGGCTTGGCGCTCGGCGGTGCGTTCTAGCTCGGCGCGAGCTCGCAGCTGATTCCGAGCGCCGTGCTCAGGTGCGTCGCGGTCGCGAGCGCACGGTCGATGCAACTCGCACCGGGGGAATCGTCGAGCTTGGCGTGGGCCCCCTCGATCGGATCGAGCGAGACCAAGAACCGCTCGTTGGCTCGGGCGAGGCAGCCGGTGATCGCGGGGACGTTCGCCGCGAGCACGTGCTCGACGTCGTCTGCCGCGGCGCGACGGTCAGCGGCGAGCGTGGCACTGCGGGGCGGATGAAACGCGATCGGGTAGGTCGCCGCGACGCCGCCACCACCGCGCGGCGGTGGAAAGTGCAACGCGGCGATCACGTGGCGCGCGCAGGTTGCGAGCTCGCGCACTGGGCCGCTGACGTCCGATGTCGACGCACCGACGTCGGCCACCGAACCGGTCGGCGCGATGAAGAACCGGAGCTCGACCTCGGTTGCGAGCTGCGGTATGGCGGTGCGTTGCGCCGCATCGCACGCCGTTAGCTCGGGAGCGGCGCGCTCGAGGACGCCGCGCAGCTGCTCGTCCGACGGAGGCGGCGAGGGCGGCGGCGGAGTCGAACGCGTGCCACAACCCGATGCTGCAACCAGCGCGACGACGACGGTTCTTCGCATACCAAGACGATGCCGGCCGGCCCGCGAAGTTGCGCAAGAGTGCCGGGACGGCGGGCTAATAAGGTCGAGGCGGCACGATCGCAGGGTATTCGCCGGCCTCGTCGCCGCCGAACGACGTCTCGATCACCAGCGCACCGGCTGCGCTCACCCCGCGCAGCACGAGCTTGAACGGGTGTGTCGACTTCACGTAGTCGCCCACCGCCGGGCCGAGCATCAGCTTCAGGTGCTCGCGCGTGCCGCTCTCAGTCCCCCGATCGTAGGCGAACTCCGAAAACGGCTCGGCCTTGTATTGGAACGCGGTCGCGTCGCTGTGAGGGATCGTCGTGATCACCCGCGTGCCGTCCGCGACCAGCTCGACGTGATCGATCTCCCCGAGCGGGCCGGTAGGCGGCGCATCGAACGAGGTCGGCGCGTCGTGCTTGATGTCCACGAACAGCCGGTCGTACTGCTTCGGGCCGACGTATTGCTGCTCGGTCCAAGCGCCACCGGGCTTTTGCTCGCGCGGCTGATCGATGTCGAGCAGCACGTCGAGATCGTTCGCCGAGACTTTCGGCGGCACCGGCACCGCCGGCCTGGGCTGCATGCCACCGCCGCAGTCATCGCAATGCCGCACCATCGGCGAGTGACACGCGATCAGGCACGACATCACGATGATCGCTCGCATGGGCTGCCTCGAGTCTAAGGCCGGAGCGCGGCGATGCCAGGTAGATCGATGCCCTGGATGAACTCGAGCGACGCGCCACCGCCGGTCGACACGTGCGAGACCTTGTCGGCCAAGCCGGCCTGCGCGATCGCCGCGGCCGAGTCGCCACCGCCGACGACGGTCAGCGCCAACCGATTGTCGGCAAGCGCGCGTGCCACTGCGACCGTGCCTTGCGCGAACCGCGGCTTCTCGAACACCCCCATCGGGCCATTCCAGAACACCGTCCGCGCAGCGGTCAGCACCTTCGTGTACGCCGCGATCGTCTCAGGTCCGATGTCGAGCGCCATCATGTCGCTGCCGATCGCGTCGATCGCGACGGCATGCGCGTCTTCGCTGTCGAGCCCGCTGGCGACCACGACATCGCTTGGCAGGTGAATCGGCACCTTGCGCTCGACTGCCTTGCGCAGGAAGTTGCGCGCGATCGGCAGCTTGTCGCGCTCGACCTTGCTCTTGCCGAGCGTCTTGCCCTGCGCTTCGAGAAACGTATTCGCCATCGCGCCGCCGATCACGATCGCTTGCACGCGCTCGAGCAGCGCGTCGAGCACTTCGATCTTGTCGGACACCTTCGCGCCACCGAGCACCGCGACGTACGGGCGATCGACCTCGCCGAGCAGGCGGCTGAGAAAATCGATCTCCTTCGCCATCACGAAGCCCGCCGCCTTGAACGCGACGAACTTGACCATCCCCGCGGTCGAGGCGTGCGCGCGATGCGCCGTGCCGAACGCGTCGTTGACGTAGACATCGCAGTACGACGCGAGCTGGCGCGCGAAGGCTTCGTCGTTCGCCTCTTCGCCCGGGTTCCACCGTAGATTTTCGAGCATCGCGATCTGGCCGTCGCGCAGGTCCGAGACGACCTTGCGCGCACCATCGCCGGCCGGCTCGTCGGCGAGCGCGACGTCGACCTTGAGCAGATCGGCGAGCACCGCCGCGACCGGCTCGAGCGACAGCTCCGGCTTGACGTGGCCGTCTGGCCGGCCGAGGTGCGAACCGAGCACGATGCGCGCGCCGTGATCGATCAAGTACTGGATCGTCGGCAGGGTCGCGCGAATGCGAGCGTCGTCGGTGACGCGCTTGGTGCCCTTGTCCAGCGGCACGTTGTAGTCGACGCGTACGAACACGCGTTGCCCTTCGACCGCGAGCTCTTCGACGCTCTTGATGCCGTCCGGCAGCGCCATGACTACAGCTTCCCGGCAACGAACGCCGCGAGGTCGTAGGTGCGTTGCGCGTAGCCCATCTCGTTGTCGTACCAGCTCATCACCTTGACCTGATCGCCGACGACCATCGTCAGCGCCGAGTCGACCGACGAGCTGTGGCGGTCGCCGACGTAGTCGACCGAGACCAGCGGTTCGTCGACGACCGCAAGAATTCCGGCGAGCGGGCCCGCGGCCGCCTTGCGGAACGCGTCGTTCACTTCCTGCACGGTCGCCTTCTTCTCGAGACGCGCCGTCAGATCGACGAGCGAGACATCCGGGGTCGGCACGCGGATCGACCAGCCGTCGAGCTTGCCGGCGAGCGCGGGCAACACGTCCTTGAGCGCCTTCGCAGCGCCTGTCGTCGTCGGGATCATCGACATCGCGGCGGCGCGCGCACGCCGGAGATCCTTGTGCGGCAGGTCGAGGATCTGCTGATCGTTCGTGTACGAGTGGATCGTCGTCATGATGCCGCTAATGATCCCGAAGCTCTCGTGCAGGACCTTCGCGACCGGCGCGAGGCAGTTCGTCGTGCACGACGCGTTCGAGATGATGTGGTGCTCGGCCGGTTTGTACGCCTCGAGGTTGATCCCGCAGCACAACGTGACATCGGGCGACTTCGCCGGCGCCGAGATGATCACCTTCTTCGCGCCGGCTTGTAGGTGCTTGCCCGCGCCCTCTTTGTCGAGGAACTTGCCGGTCGACTCGATCACGATGTCGACGCCGAGATCCTTCCACGGGATCAGCGCGGGGTCCTTGTGCGTGCTGATCGCGACGTGTTGGCCGTTGACCGTCATGTGACCGCCATCGGCGGCCGCGGCGGTGCCGGCGAACTTGCCGTGCACCGAGTCGTGCTTGAGCAAGTGGACGAGCGTGTTGACGTCCGTCAGGTCGTTGACCCCGGCGAGCTCGAACGCGGGATGCTTTGCTTCCGTCAGGCAGCGGACGAACCCGCGACCGATGCGACCGAAGCCGTTAATGCCGATGCGAAGCTTTGCCATGGCGCGCACCGTAGATCACGGAGCAGCTTCGCGCTAGCCGCGCGAGTCCCCACTAAAGGGACCTCGCCGTGAGGACTCGGCCGTCCTTTGCTGCGCACGGACAGCCGATCGATCGATCGGTTCGGGTCAGGCGTGCTTGGCGACTTGATCGCGGGAGTCGCGAGACCCCGTGATCTTCGCGGTCACTTCAGAGATCAGCTCGGTCGCGAGCGCGACGATTTGCTTCTCGTCGAACCCCTGAGCCTCGAGGTCCCGGTAGATCGACTTCGCGAGGATCTTCACCGCACGGGACTTGGCTTCGCGATCGGTCATTGGACGGAAGAGTTGAACAGCACTCCGTGTGCCAAGCTTGTCACATGCGTAATATGCTGAAATCAGCGAAGAGATCGGCTCGAGATGGATCGGGAGCGAGCCACTTGGTGTGTAACCGCGCACCCGGTGCATAACGAAGTACGCAGACGGTCCGACCTGCGTGTTGTAGCTACGTGGTAACTCAACACCGTCCTCGATCGACCATCGTTCGCGCTATGCGCTCGGTCGTCGTCCCCATCCTCGCCACGGTCCTGTCGGTCACTGCGGTAAGGGCCGAGCCCCCCCACCCGACCCGCGCGAATCATCGCACTTCGAAAATCGTCGCGATCACCGCGGTGGGGCTCTGGCTGACGTCGAGCGCGATCGGTGCCTGGGCTGCTCTCGACGAGCGCTCCACCGGCAAGCCCGCGACTGATCCTTCGGTGTTCCGCCGCTTCAATCGCGACCACGACATCGCCGAGTACGGCGGTACCAGCATCTTTGCGGCGAGCTGCGTCACGCTCGCCGTCGCAGGCGCGCTGTTCATCCACGAGCGCCACGTCTACGAGAGGACGCTGCTCGCGCCGATCGTCGCACCGGGGCAAATCGGCATCGCGGCGTCGGGCTCGTTTTAAGCTCAACTACGAGGTGATCGCCGCGATCTTCTGCGCGAGCGCTTTCTGCTGAGCGCTCGGTTCGGCGGTCTGCATCGCGATCACCTTCGCGAGGTCGCCGCCGATCACGAGCTTGCCCTCCATGAAGGCTTGGACGCCGGCCGCGGCATCGGCTTCGACGAACAGCTTCCTCGCGAGGGCTTCGTCGAGTGCGATCGTCGCGTCCGCACCTTCTCGATGCCCCGGGCTAACGACGCCGTCCTGCACGAACGCCGGCAGATCGCCGGCGGGCCGTTTGATCGTGACGTTGATCTTCACGTTCTGCATCGGCGCGGGAATGCGCAGATCGCCAGCGGCGGCGATGAGCTTCTGGACTTCGGCGAACCACTCGTTGGACAGAAACGCGTACATGCGCGCGGAATCTACCTCGCACTAGGCAGCCGCTGGAACTTCCTTGTCGTCGTCTTCATCCTCGTCGCCGAGCATGAAGTCGCGGTGCGAGCGGATCGCAGCGGACGAGAAGATGTGGAGCACGATCAGCGGGATCACCACGACGAGCGCCGGCCGCCACCAGATCAGCATCAGCACTTCGATGATCAGCGCGGTGAAGAACATCAAGCCGACCGCGAACCACCCCAAGCCGGTGTGCTCGACCCGTTGCAGGACGAGTGCGCCGATCGTCGCGCCGAACATCAGCAGCAGCGCGGCGAGCAGGGCGTTGCGAGTCTTGCCCATCCGCGCGTCGAGCGCCTCGGCGGCAGCGGCGGCCGTCACGGTCTCGCCCTCGGCGGTCGGCTCAGCGCCGGCGTGTGCCAGCGCATCGGTCAACGTCGACTGCTGTGCCGGTGCGAGCCAGCGGGCGGCGCGCGACCCGGCGAGGCTCTGCAGGCCGTCATCGGTCTGGGCGGCGCCGTCACCAGCGTCGGCGGCTTCAGGCGTCCGGCTCGGAGGCATGCCGATCAGCAGCGCGACGATGCCGATCAGGCAGATCGTCGACACGGCGTACGAGAACCAAGCGGGCAGGCGAGGCGAATCTTGCGGTTCCATAGGGGGCAGATGCCGTCGGCGGGACCGCGTCGCATGACGCCGAGGTAACAGGGGCGCGTAGTACGGGGCGAGCGGCTGCGCGATCGAAGGCGAACTGCAAAGCGCAGTGCTAACCTCGCCTCATGCGGGCGGCGTGGGCGTGGTTGATCGTGAGTGCGTGCGGCGGATCCGTGCCACCACGCTCCGCGGAGCGGTTCGAGCCACCGGTCGCGCCCGGGCCGAGAGCGGAGCCGTCTACGAGCGGAACCGCGATCGCCGGCCGCGTGATGCTCGATGGCGAGCCGGTTCGCAACTTCGGGATCGTCGCGAGCTTCCTCGGCGGCGAGCAAGCGTTTCACACGAAAGACGGCCGGTTCGTGTTCACGACCGGTAACCGATTCTCGGACTTCGAGATCGTGGGCCATGGCTTCGTGTCACACACGATTCCGAATTCTGTCCTGATCGACGGCAAGAGGGTCGAAGTCGGGGACATCGTCGTAACGCACGGCGCGACGATCACCGGTCACGTCCGCGATCACGCCGGCACCGCGATCGTCGGCGCCCGGGTCACGCTCGATCCTGGGCGCGCGCATCCGGAGCCCACCGAGTTGCGAGCACTCGCGGTCGGCGTCATCACGACCACCACCGACGTCGATGGCGCGTTCACGATCGCAGGCGCGGCTGCGCCATTCCTTAGCCCGGGTCACGCACGGATCGTCGCTGCGAACGATTTTCTCGCATCGTGGCCGGTCGAGGTCCAATACCGCGACCAGAGCGTCGATCTCGAAGTGTTACCGGCGGGAGGGGTGTCGGCCGCGATCCCCGAGCAGACCGTCCTTCGGATCATGCCGGTATCGGGCGGGTGGTTCGCCGATGCGTTTGCATCCGGCAGAGAACCGGTTCGAGTCGACAACCTTCCCGAAGGCGACTACCGGGTTAGCGTGTCTGATCTCGGCGCCGGTACCATTGCCGACAAGCTTGTCTCGGTCGCGGCAGGTGTCGTGACGCAGGTCGATTTCGCGATCGCATCCTCGGTCGCGACCGTGGAGATCCACGCAGCGGGCCCGCCATGCACGACTATCTCGCTGCGGCCGTCCGCGATCAGCCCGCCGGCGACGATCATGCAGTGCGTCAGCGGCACAGCGCGATTCGAGGCGGTGTCGCCGGGGATATACCGAGCGTGCGTGACCTTCGCGCGCGGCGAGCCACAGTGCTCACCGGTCATCGTGCGTCACAACGCAGGTCCGCTCCAGCACGTCGAGCTCCAGCAATAGCGGTCCGAAACGCAAAACGCCCGTAGCCGCGAAGCTACGGGCGCTCGAGAAGTCGCCTAGTTCTCGACGAACGCCTTGAGCCGCTTGCTACGCGACGGATGCCGCAGCTTGCGCAGCGCCTTCGCTTCGATCTGGCGGATGCGCTCGCGCGTCACCTCGAAGTCCTGGCCGACTTCTTCGAGCGTGTGATCGCTCTTCTCGCCGATGCCGAACCGCATGCGCAGGACCTTCTCTTCGCGCGGCGTGAGCGTCGCGAGCACCTTGCGGGTCTGATCCGCGAGGTTCACCGAGATCACGCTCTCGCTCGGCGAGACGATCGACTTGTCCTCGATGAAGTCGCCGAGGTGCGAATCCTCTTCTTCGCCGATCGGGGTCTCGAGCGAGATCGGCTCCTTCGCGATCTTCAAGACCTTGCGGACCTTGTCGAGCGGCAGCTCCATGCGCTCGGCGATCTCTTCCGGGGTCGGCTCGCGGCCGAGCTCCTGGACGAGGTAGCGCGTCGTGCGCACGAGCTTGTTGATCGTCTCGATCATGTGGACCGGGATGCGAATCGTGCGTGCCTGGTCGGCGATCGCACGCGTGATCGCTTGGCGGATCCACCACGTCGCGTAGGTCGAGAACTTGTAGCCGCGCTTGTACTCGAACTTGTCGACCGCCTTCATCAGGCCGATGTTGCCCTCCTGGATCAAATCCAGGAATTGCAGGCCGCGGTTCGTGTACTTCTTCGCGATCGAGACGACGAGGCGAAGGTTCGCCTCGACCAGCTCGCTCTTCGCGCGATCGGCGGTGCGCTCGCCCTCGTGCAAGTCGCGGAACGTCGAGCGCAGCTCGGGCGCGGTCGACCGCGACTCCTCCTCGACGACAACGACCTTGCGCATCGCCGACTTGATCTGCTCTTCCATCTCCTCGAAGTCGGCGATGGTCATCATCGTCTTCTTGCCGACCGCGCGAGCCCGAGCCGGGTTCGCACGCATTTCGCGGAGCGTCTTCCTGATCTCGCTAGCGTTCTGACCGGCGCGGCGCTCGCAATCGCGAACCTCGGCTTCGGCCTTGTCGAGCTTGATGATGATGTTCTTCAGCTGCGCGACGATGCGGTCGACCGTGGGCTTATTGAGCCGGAGGTCGGACAGCTCCTCGAACATCTGCGCGCGATGGCCGCGGATCGCTTCCTTGACCTTCTTCTTACGGCTCTCGGGCGAGTTCTTGTCGACGATCTTCTCTTCGAGCTTCTCGGTGTCGCGCTGCAGCTTGCGCACCTTGTCGATAATCTTGCAGACGCGATCGACGTAGAACTGCTCGTTGAACTCGGCCTCGTCCTCG
>CAZDGY010000189.1:0-9307 GCA_964504685.1 uncultured Kofleriaceae bacterium
CCGTGACGATGCAGTTCGACATCACGACGCCGGTGGTCGCTACCGAGGCCGGCGAGCAAACGGTGATCGATCTCCAGGTCGCGCTCGATGGCCTGCTCGGTACCGCGACGTTCGGCGACGTCTCGAGCTCGAGCAATTCATGCGAGCTGTGCTCGATCTAGCCCCGTGAACGGGAACGAAAAAGGGACCGACGTGCCGTCGATCCCTTCGCTGCGTTGCGCGAACGTGCTTAGTTCGGCTTCGGGTCCATCTTCGAGCGGAACTGGTGCTCGCCCTTGCCCATGATCTCTTTCTCGTAGTAGTCGGCGCTCGCCACGCCCGAGGCCTCGACCACTTTGAGCTTCTCGTCGATCAGCTGCTTGAACGCCGACTCGGGCAGCGCGCCACCGACATGCGTGCCGTTGACGTAGAGCGTCGGCGTCGAGTTGACCTTGAACTTCGCGAGCTCCGCCATGTCGGCGTCGATCACCTTCTTGCATTCGTCCGACTTCATGTCGGCCTTGAACTTGTCCATGTTGAAACCGGCGGCGGCCGCAATCGCGAGCACGTTGTCCTCGCCGAGCTTCGATTGGTCGCGCTTCGCGGCGTACTCGTCGAAGCCTTTGATCCAGAACTCGTTCTTGAACTGAGGGTACTTGCCCTGCTTCGCAGCGGCGCAGCTCGCGAGGTGGGCGGTGGTCGCGACCTGCGGGTGGACGACCATGTTCTTGAACACGATGCGGACCTTGCCGTTGTACGACTTCTCGAGCGACTCGAGCGTGTCGCTGACCTTGCGGCAATACGGGCAGGCGAAGTCGAAGGCTTCGACGATCGTGACCGGGGCGTTTGCCGGGCCTTCGACTTGGCCGGCCTTGATGTCGTCGGCAACGTCGACCGCGAAGATCGCGTCGGGCGCGGGTTCGTCGCGCTCCTGCGCCTCTTGCTGCTGCTTCTGCTGGTTGTAGACCTTCTCGAGGAAGTCGAGCGCCTCCGCGTACTTCTTGTTCGTAGCTTCGAGCTTCGCGACGCGCTGCTCGAGCGAGCCGGTCGGCGCTTCCGCTATTTGCTGCTGGGGCGGCGGCGTCCCGGGGGCCGCAGGTCCGGCGCCAGCCGACGGGCTGGGGACATCCATCCCCTTCGCAGTAGAAAGCTTGCTATCGGCGCTCTCGCAACCGGCCAGCAGTGCTGCAGCACACAAGATCGAAACGAACGGCTTCATGGCGCGCATATTGACCTCGTAAACCGAGGGTGACAAGGGGGAATTCCCCGTGGCACTGTCAATTGCGTGAGGCTATTCGCGGTCCTAGCGGTCGTCGCAGCGTGCGGAGGTGGCGGCGCGCTGCCCGACAGCGCGATCGTCGATGTCGAACCGGATAGCTTCGTTTGTCAGCCGATCGGTGCGCTCCCCACGTTCCAACGGCTCGGAGGCAATCCCGCCTTGGTTGCTGGCGAGCACATCTACAGCGACCTCCAGGTCGACACGTCGATCGCGGATCCGAGCCTGTCGTGGAGTGCTGCGGCTCAAGTGTTCGACCTCTACTACGCGACCCGGCATGCCACGACGTACGCGGATACCGGCGTTCAGGAGATCCGCCACGGTCAGAGTGCCGACCTGTCCGGATTCTCGCTCGACGACGAGCCCTCGTTGGTTGCCAATCCCGATCCGAACGCTTGGGACAACATCAATACGGAAACGCCGACCGTCGTCTTCAACCCGGACGCACCTCCCGCGCAGCGCTATCTGATGATGTATTCCGGCGCCAATGCCGCGTTCGCATACGCTTCGGGGTTTCAGAACTACTCGATCGGCGCCGCGTTTTCCGAAGACGGCAAGCACTTCTCCCGCATCACCGCGGACCAATCGCCGCACGGCCAGCTCGGCCTGGTGTTCACCGGGCAGGATGCCTATCCAACCGCAGTCGGGGCGATCGTTGCCGACCCCGAGCTCGCCCTCGTGGACGGAACGTTCCATCTCTGGTTCTCGAGCTACGCGTGCGGCGGCGCAGGCTGTCTGCCGACCGCGTACGGCATCGGCCACGCGACCTCGTCCGACGGCATCCATTGGACGGTCGCCGAGACCCCGGTCGCCAGCTTGCTGTTCGATGCGGGCAACCCGGTCACGGGAGGGAGCCAGCCCTCCGTGATCTACGACCCGCTCCACTGCCTGTGGGAGATGTGGATCAGCGATCCGCCGGTCGATACCGAGACTCAGCCGGTGCAGTTCAACAACATGGCCGGGCCATGGCACGCGACCTCGACCGACGGCGTGACGTGGACTCCGGACTACGCCGGGATGACTCGCGATCTGACGTGGAGCTCGCTCGCACCTGGCGAGGATCGCGGGCTACTCACCGGGCCGGACATCGCGATCAACGGCGACGCTCGCTACATGGCCTACGTCGGCTTCAGCGATCAGGACGTGCCGGCGGATTTCTACTTGCCCGATATGTCGTCGGCCGGCTTCGAGTCCGCGGTGATGACGCTCGACATCGCGACGCGTGGCGCGTTCTAACGACTGTCGCTCTCGGTGCCGCGCCGGCGCAGGTTCGATGGATCGACGTTGCGCGCGACCAACGACTCTTCGAACCGCAACGCACCGACCCGACGCCACGTCTGGTACTCGGCCTCGCTGACCGGTATGACTTGCGCGACGGTCACCGCCGGCGGGCCTTCATCGAGTGGCAGCGTGAACTCCCAAGCGCGTGGCGAGCAGATGTAGACATGCGGCAGGCGCTGCGAGACTTCCGGAATCGCGAGCGCGCCGATCACGTCGCGCACCATCGTGCCCGGCTCGGGGAAGAACCCGGTATCGCCGAGATGGAACGCGAGGTTCGCGAGGATCTGGCAGCACGCATCGCTGTCGAGCGTCGAACCCATGACGAGCTCGACTCGCGGCCGTTCGCGATCCGGCCACTCGTGATTCGACAGCCCGACGGTGACGAACGTCCACTGACCGAACTTCGGTTTGTTAGATACGCGACCGACTTCGATCGCGCGACTCTCGGCATTCGCGTGGCGATACGTCCGCGCGGAGAACGGCCCGAGCGCGGCACGCAACAGCTCGCCGGCGCGGGTCGACAGCTGCAAGAACGGCGCGAGCTGAGCGACACCGCGCGCCATCACGATCCAGGTCGGCTGCAGCGCGAGCGTGCGGCGCAGATAGTTCTGCGCGACGACTTTGTTGCCGACGTCCGCGTGCGCGAGCGCGCCGCCCCACAACGCCGTCGCGCTGTCCGGCTTCAGCCCGATCGCACGATCGAACGCGCGCGCCGCGTCGTGCGCTTTGCCGAGGCACAACAGGGAATGCCCGAGCCCCTTCCAACCGAGCGCATGCTGCGGAAACACGACGACCGCGCGCTCGAACTTCGCCGCAGCATCGACGTACTTCTCGACGCGAAAGAGCTCGTTGCCCTCCGCGACAAGTGCGTCTGCGGCAGCCTGACTCATGATCCTTCGAGTATCACGCCACGGGCGCCGAGGCGACCGCGTCTGCTATGCTCTGCCTCGATGACCGCTGGAGTTGGAGCCGACATCGAAGCGCTGTGCGCCAAATGCGGAGATGTCTGGCACGTCGTCGTTGCCAAAGAGGGCGAGAAGATCGCCAAGGTCCAATGCAAGCAGTGCCACGGCTATCACCGCTACAAGTCGGTGGCAGGCGCGTCGGCCGAGCAGAAGAATCCGTCGCGGTTTGGCGAGAAGCCCGACAAACCCGCGAAGGCACCCGCTAAGTCGGCGGCGAAGGGACCGGTCGAGCGGTTCGAGAAGCCGTCGGTCGCCGCCGATCTGTCGAAGCCGGTGCGCACGTATCGCGCGACCGAGAGGTTCGAAGCGGGCGAGCGCATCGATCACCCGACGTTCGGCCAAGGCGTGGTCGAGCTCTACGACGCCGGCAAGATCACGGTGTTCTTCAGCACCGGCCGGCGCGTCCTCGTCGCCGCAAAGGGCAACGAGAACGCGTTGTCGCGGCCCAAGCCGTTCGATTACTCGAATGCTGCCGGCGGCAAGCGCGTCACCGAGACCTAGTAGTCGCGCGGAACGCACTGGGCCTGGGTCGAACCGAGCACGTCATAGTTCTCGCAGTCCGCTCCGGGATTGCAGGTCATCGCGACCGAGCTCCCATTCATGCATCCCGCGAGAGCGGCCGACCCCGCGCAGGTCGCTTGATCGGGGCCGCTGCACGATCCGCCGTCAGTGCAGTAGCCGACGTTCGCAGCGTTCGTAATGCAGGCCGTCGCGCATGGAATGACATCGACGACGTAGTGATCGAAGCACGTCACGACGGCGCCGGCCTCGCAGACCGGAGCGTCCGCGGTATCGCAGATCGGATCCGGCGCGGTATCGACACTGCAGAACACGACGGGGTACGAACCGGTGTCGTCAGACACGCAACTGCCCACGCAGTCCGTCTCGTCGCTGTATCCCGCGGCGCAGTCGAGCTTGGTGTGCGCGTCGAAGCACACCACCGCCTCGATGCCGTCGCATCGCGGATCCAGCACGCCCGAGGTCGTGCATACCGCCCAGCGTCGACCGTCGAGCGCCACGTCTTTGCACGTCGAGTCACCGCAGTCCGGGCCCTGCTCGTTGAAGCCGCGGGTGCCGGTGATATCGTTGGGCGGACCACACTCGGTAATCGTGTTGCCGTTGCACCTCGCCTCGTTGTCCTTGCACTGATCGCCGCAGCCCGCCGCGATGGCGAGCGCGACCGCGAGAAGGGCGAGACGAATCACCGCGTCACTATTGGTCAAAAGGACGCGCCCGCAATGTCACAGCGCGGCAACACGTGGCGGTGTGCGGTAGGGTGCCCCGCGTGGCGAGACTTCCCTGGCTCGGACCTGGCATCGTTGTCGTCGGCGCCGGCGTCGCTGCGTTGGGCATCTGGTACTGGCATCACGCACAGCCGGTGGTCGGCGCGAAGATCGATACGATTCCGGTCGACGCCCACAGCGAATTCGTCGTGTACGCCGAGGCGGGCGGCGGCGATCGCGACTTCGTCGAGCTCCACGTCGGCGACGAGCTGAGATGGCAAGCGCTCGTGCCGCACTACGAGGGTCGGCCCGGCGCGCCCGGCCTCGCATGGAATCGCAACGTCGTCTCGGTGCGCGTGAACCGCGATGGTCGCGAAGAGCTGTTCGTGCTCTCGGTCGAAGATGCGACGAAGGTCGGCGGCGTGCGACTCGCGGTCGACCACGAGCCAATTCCGCTGCAGACCGCGGCAAACTCCACGATGGTCACGCTGACCGATCACAACCGCACTTACGAGCTCGTAGCGGGGGGCGCGTGGCATCAACTGGTTGCGGTCGACCTGAGCAGCGGTACAGGCGTTTGGAAGCTCGAACTGGGCAAGTCCGCGATCACTGGTGCGCAGCTATCAGGTAACTCGTTGATCATCGACCAGGGCGATAAGCGAACCATCGTCAATACGACCGACGGCAGCGTGAACTAGCGCGATCGGCGGTGTGGCCGTGACGTGGCTGTCACGCAAACGGTATAGTTTCGACCGTTATGGCACTCGAGCGCACGACTATACCGCCCGACGTTTCGGGGGTGCACCGGCTGGAGCTCGTGCCCGAGCCCGAAGTCCGGCCGTCGCTGCGCGCGATCGAGCAGCCGGGCCGCACGCCGGCGGCGCCTGGCATCGGCGAGATTGCGCCGACCGACCTCGGCGCGCCCGAGCTGTATCTCAACCGCGAGCTGACCTACCTCAACTTCTGCTGGCGCGTGCTGACCGAAGCGGACGACGTCGGAGTGCCGCTGCTCGAGCGGATGAAGTTCATCGCGATCGTCAGCTCGAATATCGACGAGTTCTTCCAGAAACGCATCGGCGGCCTCAAGCAGCAAGTCGGCGCGCAAGTGCACACCACGACGCCCGACGGCCGCACGCCGCAGCAGCAGATCGCCGACTGCATCGACGTCATCAACGCACTCGAGCGCCGCAAGATCCAGATCCTCGATCGCGTCACCGCCGAGCTCAAGGCGGTCGGCGTCTGGCTCGCGCCGTACAAAGAGCTCGATGCGACGCAGCAAGCGTGGGTGCGCGAGCACTATCTGCGCAACATCTTTCCACTCGTCACGCCGCAGGCGATGGATCCGGCGCACCCGTTTCCGTTCGTGTCGAACCTGTCGCTCAACTTGCTGGTGTCGCTGCGCTACGAGAACGACTCCGAGTCGCTGCTCGCCCGCGTCAAGGTGCCGGTCGGCGGCGGTGTCTCGCGGTTCGTACGACTCGGGACGTCGCGCACGTTCGTCGATCTCGCCGACGTGATGGCGAACAACTTGGATCTGCTGTTTCCTGGCATGGAGATCGAGGCGTGCTCGATGTTCCGGGTGACGCGCAACGCGATCACCGAGCGCGACGAAGAAGAAGCCGACGACTTGCTCGAGATGATCGAGATCGAGCTGCGCAATCGCAAGTTCGCTCCGGTCGTTCGCCTGCAGGTCGATCGCACTATGAACGCGCTGCTGCGCGGCCGGATCGCAGCCGAGCTCGGCCTCGACACCGAGCTCGACGTGTTCGAAGCCGAAGGCATGCTCGGCCAACGCGACGTCATGGAGGTCGCGACGCTCGACATGCCGGAGCTGCGCGACCCTCCGCATGCGCCGGCGCAGCCGGTCGATTTCCTGACCGAGGGCAACGTCTTCCACGCGATCCGCGATGCGAAGAGCCTGATGGTCCATCACCCGTACGAATCGTTTCAGGAGTCGGTCGAGCGGTTCCTGCGCGAGGCGTCGGACGATCCCAAAGTTCGCGCGATCAAGATGACGCTGTACCGCACGTCGAAAGACTCCGAGGTGATCAAGCACCTCGTGCGCGCGGCGCGCAACGGCAAGCAAGTCGCGGTCGTGCTCGAGCTCAAAGCGCGGTTCGACGAAGAGGCGAACATCAAGTGGGCGACGCGAATGGAACGCGCCGGCATCCACGTCACGTACGGCGTCGTGGGTCTAAAGACGCACACCAAGATCACGCTCGTCGTGCGCAACGACTTCGACGGTCTGCGCCGTTACGCTCACGTCTCGACCGGCAACTACCACGCGGGCACCGCGCGGCTCTACACCGACCTCGCGCTGTTCACGTGCGACGACTCGATCGGTCGCGACCTCACCGAGCTGTTCAACTACCTGACCACTGGCTACAAGCCGCGTCGCAAGTATCAAAAGCTGCTCGTCGCGCCGAAGCAGTTGAAGGCGGCGTTGCTCGAGAAGATCGAGCGCGAGATCGCGGTGCAATCGTCCGGCGAGCGCGGTCACATCCAGTGGAAGATCAACGCGCTCGAAGACGTTGACATCGTGCGCGCGCTGTATCGCGCGTCGCAGCGCGGCGTCACGATCGATCTGATCGTCCGCGATACCTGTCGGCTGCGCCCGGGACTCGAAGGCGTGTCGACCACGGTCAAGGTCGTCAGCGTGATCGGCCGATTCCTCGAGCACGGCCGGATCTTCTATTTCCACAACGGCGGTCGGCCCGAGTACTACATCGGCTCGGCCGATGCGATGCAGCGCAACCTCGAGAAGCGCGTCGAGGTGCTGTGCCCGATCGAAGATCCGCGGCTGCAGGGCGAATTGCGCCATATCCTCGATATCGAGCTCTCCGATCAGCGCGGAGCGTGGGATATGCAGGCGGATGGCAGCTACCTGCACCGCACCGGGCTCAACGCGAAGCATAGTCAGCAGCAGCTGATCGAGCGCACCGAGCGCCGGCTCAAGGAAGCGACCCGCTTGCGCCGCCGCAAGGTGCAAGCGAGCGCGCGTCGCCGGCGCTAGTTGCTAGCGGGCGTCGGGATCGCCGGCAGCTGTACGTGAAACCGACAGCGGGAGCGCCCTAACGCGCTCCACGTCGCGTATCCGTTGGCCTTGGGGCTGCATCTCTCGCTACGCTGGTATTTCAGGTAAGAGGTTCGTTATGGCTGCTCCGTCCATGAAATCCGGCGATGGCCCGATCGCGGTAACCGGCAATGCCCCGGTCCAACCCAAGCGCAACCGCGCGCCGTTCGTGCTCGGCGGGCTCGTCCTTGCCGCGGCGGCGGGCGCGGGCATCTACTACATCACGCACGTCGGCAAGGTCTCGACCGACGACGCGCAAGTCGAAGCGCACGTCCAGAACGTCGCCGCGCGCGTCACAGGTCAAGTCAAGACGGTCAACGTCCAAGACAACCAAGAGGTCAAGGCGGGCGACGTGCTGGTCGTGCTCGACGATCGCGAGCAACTCGTGAAGGTCAAAGCCGCGGCCGCCGATCTCGTGGCGAATCGGGCGCTGCTCCGCGCGGCGCAGACCCAACAGGCGCTGATCGACAAGACCGCGAAGGCCAACCTCGCCGTCGCGCAAGGCGGTGTCGAGCAGGCGTCGGCCATGACCGGCACGACCCAAGCCGGGATCGATCAGTCGATGGCGGATGTCGCGGCGGCCGAGTCGCACAAGCAGCTGACGAAGACCGAGCGCGCGACCGCCGAGCGGCTGCACTCCGGCGGCGCGCTGGCGCAGTCCGAGCTCGACGTTCGAGTCGCCGCCGACCAACAAGCCGACGCCCAGCTGTCGCAGGCCAAGGCGCGGCTCGCCAGCGCGCTCGCGAATCGCGGCAACACCGGTGGGTCGATCGCTTCGGCGCGCGGCAAGTTGCTCGCGGCATCCACCGTCGACGAGCAGCTCGAAGCGGCGAAGGCTCAAGTCGATCTCGCGCAGGCGCGCGTCGATGCCTCGCAAGCGGCGCTCGATCGCGCGAACCTCGAAGAGGAGTTCACGAAGGTCAAGGCCGAGATCTCCGGCACGGTCGCGAAGCGCTCGGTCGAGCCCGGCCAGAACGTGTCGCCGGATCGGCCGTTGATGGCGATCGTCGATCTCGCCGACACCTGGATCGTCGCGAATCTCAAAGAGACGCAGCTCGAAGACGTCAAACCCGGCCAACCGGTCGACATCGAGATCGATACGTTCAGCGGCACGTTGGCGGGACAGGTCGATTCGATCGCCGCCGGCACGGGCTCGCGGTTCTCGCTGCTGCCGCCCGACAACGCGTCGGGCAACTTCATCAAGGTGACGCAGCGCGTGCCGGTGAAGATCACGCTCAAGGATCGCAAGGGCAAACCACTGCGACCCGGGATGAGCGCCGACATCACGATTCACACGAAGTAGCGATGGCTCCTCCCGCGCCGCACTCGCCCATCGAGGGCAGCAAAGTCGCGATCACGATCATCGTGATGGCGGCGGCGCTGATGGCGCTGATCGACATCTCGATCGTCAACGTCGCGCTATCGGACATTCGCGCGAGCTTCGGCACCCCGATCGATCAGATCGGCTGGGTGTCGACGGGGTACATGATGGCGAACATCGTCGTCATCC
>CAZDGY010000190.1:0-9261 GCA_964504685.1 uncultured Kofleriaceae bacterium
CCGCGCGAGCGTCATGTGCACGATGTTCGGCGCGAGATCGTGATCGCCACCGGAGATGAAGATCTTCGAGCCGCGCAGGAGGTAGTGATCCCCGGCCGGCTCCGCGATGGTCGCGACGTCCGCGAGGCTCGAGCCCGCCTGCGGCTCGGTCAGCGCCATCGTGCCGGTCCATTCGCCGCGATACATCCGGGTCATGTACGTCTCGCGCAGCGCGGCATCGCCGAACGCTTCGAGCAAGTGCGCCGCGCCTTGGGTCAGCCCGAGATACGCGTACGCCGACAAGCTCGCACCCATCAGATACGCGGTCGCGAGCGTGAACACGGTCATCGGCAGTTGCGCTCCACCGACCTCGTGCGGGCGCGGCGCCGCGATCAGATCGAGCGCGACGAGCCGAGCAAACAACCGATGCATCTCGGGGTGAACGATCACCTGACCGTCGACGAGCCGCGGCGGCTCGGCATCGAGCGCGCGATAGGCCGGCAACAGCTCAGCGCGGGCGAGCGTTCGGCACGCCGCGAGCAGTTGATCGCAACTATCGCGATCGTGATCGGCGAACTGCGGCAACCGCAGCAATCGGCCGACCTCGAGCAGCTCGTCGAGGATCATCTCGACATCGCGATCGTCGATCACCGGGTTCGTCACCGCGATTACCGTAGCAGCAACGCGTCGAGCGCGGCCTGATCGCCGCGCGCCATCGCTGCGTCGACGTCGAGCCCGAGCCGATCGCGCCCGATCGTGACGACCGCTCGCACCGCACCGCGATCGCGATAGACGACATGGGCATCGCGCGCGTCGAGATTGCCGACCACGGTCGGCGGATCGAAGCGCTCTGCGTGCCCGACGTAGCCGAGCGTGACGTCGTGGTGCTGGCTCCAGAAGAACGGCACGTCGCGCTGTGGTGCGCCGCCGAGCATCGCGCGCGCGGCTGCCTGACCATGGCGCACCGCGACTTGCCAGTGCTCGATCCGGACGAGCTCGCCGTCCCACGGATAGCGAGCGATGTCGCCCGCCGCCCACACGCCGGGTGCGGCACGCAGCTCGTTGTCGACGACGACGCCACGATCGATCGGTAAGCCTGCTGCTGCGGCGAGCTCGGTGCGCGGCTTGACGCCGACACCCATCACGACGAGCCGAGCCGGAACCGCTGTGCCGTCGTCCAACACGACCTCGTCGGCAGTGATTCGCGCGGGCTTGCGGCCGAGCCGGAACTGCACGCCGTTGGTTTCATGCACGCGCTGAACGAACGCGCCGACCTCGTCGCCGAGCACGCGGGCGAGCGGCACCGCCTCCGGACCGACGACCGTCACCGCCGCACCGCGCACGCGCAGCGCCGCCGCAGCCTCGAGCCCGATGAAGCTCGCGCCGATGACCACGACCGGCGTTTGGTCCGCGACGCCCGCGGCGATCGCGCGACTGTCGGCGAGCGTGCGCAGGGTGTGGACGTGACCGAGCTCGGCGCCCGGGATCGGGAGGCGGATCGGCTCGCTGCCGGTCGCGATCAGCAACGCGTCCCACGGCAGCGTCGCGCCATCGGCGAGCCGGACGCGCTTGGCCGCGAGATCGATCGCCGTCGCGGCCTGGCGGACCATGCGTACATCGTCCGTGGCGAGGGCATCCGCGGTGCGGAGGTACACCCACTCTTCGGGCGCGGCGCCTGCGAGAAAGTCTTTCGACAGGTTCGGCCGATCGACCGGATCCGACGCCTCGCCGTTGACCAGAGTGATCGATCCGCGATGGCCTTCCGCGCGCAACGCCTCGGCACAGGCGACGCCCGCCGCGCCGGCGCCGATGATCACGACCGCAGCGGGCGTTGCCTTCGCCGCCGGCACGACCTCGCGCTTCGCACCGACGCGAATCGTTCCGCCGTCGAGTGCGACGTCCCAACACGCGAGTGCGGTCAGCGCTGGACCGTGCGCGCGGCCGGTCGCGAGATCGAAGCAGGCGTGGTGCCACGGACAATGGATCGCGCCGCGGGCGACCAGGCCCTCGGCGAGCGGACCGCCGTAATGCGTGCAGCTCGCCGCGACTGCGAAAATCTCGCGACCGTCGCGAACCAACACGACCGGGTCTTCTCCGACGTGACCAAGCAGCGGCACACCTTCTCGCACGTCCGTGGCAGGGATCCCGGCGATCAGATCGGGCCCAGTCGGTCCTGCTTGCGTTCCCATGTCCGCCTCCTGCCTAGTAAATAGAGCGCTCGGGCGCGCGTTGCGTTACGCCGCACCTTACCCGAGGACGCGACCTCTCAGGAGCGTCGCGGGTAGCGTCGCATCGGTCGCATCTATTCAAGCCGCTCCGAGTGGCCGATAACCGATCCATGGGAGCGATCGCGGCTCGCATCGGGTTCGTCGGCGTGTCACGCCGCAAGTTGATCGCGGGAGCGACGATCGGCATGAGCTGCGCGCTGACCGCGATGATGAGCCTCGTGTTCAACCACACCGTGCGGTTCGACATGATGGCGACGGGCTTTGTCTGCGCGATCGTGATGCACAACGTGCTCGCACGCGTCACCGGCCGTTATCGCCGCCGGCTCGCGATCGCGAATCAGACGCTCGAGCAGCGGGTGCACGAACGTACGGTCGAGCTCGAACGCGCTGCCGATGCTTTGCGCAAGGCTGCCGCGCTCGAAGTGTCGTTGCGCGACGAGCTGATGGCGCGCGACCGAATGGCGACCGCGGGCATGCTCGCCGCCGGCGTCAGCCACGAGATCCGGTCGCCGCTCACCGTGATCCGAATCGGCGTCGACGAGCTCCGCGCGACGCTCGGCGACCGCTTGTGCCCCGACACCGCGCAATACATCGACGACATGACCGACTCGGCCGAGAGGATCGAGCTGATCCTCAAGGACCTGTCGTCGTTCGCGCGACCGATCGACGATCCGTTGACCCGCGTATCGCTCGCCGCAGTAGTCGCGAGTGCAGCGCGGCTGGCGTCGTACAAGTTTGGACCACGGGTCACGCTCGCGTGTGACGCCGACGACGCCCCTGACGTGATCGGCAACTCGGCCCGGCTGGTCCAGGTCGTGCTGAATCTATTGGTCAACGCCGCTCGCGCCTCGCGCGCTGACACGGCGAACACGATCCGCGCCGCGACGACGATCGAGGCCGATCGCGTCGTGCTCGCCATCTCCGATACCGGCACTGGGATGTCGTCGGAGACTCAGGCGCGGCTGTTCGAGGCATTCTTCACTACCGGGGCGGACCGCGGCGGCACCGGGCTCGGGCTCGTGATCTGCAAGACCATCGTCGAGCGGATGGGCGGCACGATCTCGGTCACGAGTGCGCTCGGTGAAGGCACCACGGTACGAGCCTCACTGAAGCGAGCCCCTGACGAGCGTTGAGTCCGACGAGCACTTCCAGTACAGGTGGTGGTGCGTGGAAGGTGATCCGAAACAGCTGCGCGCGGAGCTCGAAGCCGTGCGCTCAGAAATCGCGCGTCTTCGCACGGTCGAGGACCTCGTCGCGATCGCGCCGGCATTCCTCGGCTTCGTGTCGCTCGACGGCGTGATCCTGTCGATCAACGACCTCGCCCTGCAGGCCATCGACGCCCGCCGCGACCAGGTCATCGGCACCGTGTTTTGGGACGCCGGATGGTGGAGCCCGCTGCCGGATTCGGCTGCGCGCGTCCGCGAGGCGGTCAGTGACGCCGCGCACGGGACTCCGACGCACACCGATCTCGAGTATTGGGCGATCGTCGGTAGCCGCGGCTCGCGGCGATGGCTCGCTCTCGACATCGGACCGATCCGCGACGCGGCCGGCACGATCGTGCGGATCGGGGTCAGCGGCATCGACATCACCGAGCGCGTGGCCGCCCGCGAGGCGTTGAGCCGAAGCCGTGCGCTCGCCGCCGAGACCAGCGAGCGCTTACAGGGCCTGTTCATGCAGTCGCCGGTCGCGATCGCCGTGGTCGTCGGCCCGGACCACCGCTTCGAGCTCGCGAATCAGCGCTATCTCGAGCTGACCCAGCGCACCGAGATCGTCGGCATGACGATCGCCGAAGCGTTTCCCGAGATCGTCGGAACCTCGGTGCTCGAGCTGTTCGACCACGTGTTCCGCACCGGCGAGCCCTACTCGACCGACGAGTACAAGCTCGCACTCGAGCGCAACGGCGCGCTCGAACACCTGGTGTTCGCGTTCAACCTCGTGCCGACGCGCGATCGTGGCGTGGTCACCGGCATCATGTGCGCCGCGCAGGAGATCACGGATCAAGTGAACTCGCGAGCGGCGCTGATCGAGTCGACCCAACGCCTCCAACTCGCGCTCGATGCCCGCCGCGTCGCGCTCGGCGATGCCGAACGAGCGAACCTCGCGAAGGACGAATTCCTCGCGGTACTCGGTCACGAGCTGCGCAATCCGCTCGCGCCGATCCTGACCGCGCTGGAGCTCATGCGCCTGCGCTCCGACGACCAACCCGATGCCGAGCGCACCGTGATCGAGCGGCAAGCGCACCACCTGGTGCGGCTGGTCGACGACTTGCTCGATGTCTCGCGGATCACGACGGGCAAGATCGAGCTCAAGCTCCAGCGCGTCGAGCTCTCCGAGGTCGTCGCCACCGCGATCGAGATGGCGAGCCCGCTGCTCGAGGAGCGCGGCCACGAGCTGACGGTCGATATCGCCGCTCGCGGCCTCGTGCTCGACGCCGATCCCGCGCGGCTCGCGCAGGTGCTGTCGAACCTGCTGACGAACGCGGCGAAGTACAGCGAAGGGCACGGACGGATCGCGATCGCGGCGGCGCGGATCGGCGGCGAGATCTCGATCGGCGTGCGCGATCACGGCATCGGCATCGCGCCCGACATGCTCCCGAAGATCTTCGAGTTCTTCGTGCAGGAGCCACAGGCGCTCGACCGCGCTCGCGGTGGGCTCGGGCTCGGCCTCGCGATCGTTCACAACCTCGTCGCGCTGCATGGCGGCCGCGTCGAAGCGCGCAGCGCTGGTCGCAACCAAGGCGCCGAGCTGATCGTCACGCTGCCGGCCGCCACGGTCGAGAACCCGGTGAGGCATTCGGCGGCTCGCCGCTCGACGTCGCAGTCGGGCGAGCACGGCCGGCGGATCCTCGTCATCGACGACAACGTCGACGCGGCCGAGCTGATGGCGGTCTATCTCGAGACGCGTGGCCATACGACGCTCGTCGCGCACGATGGGCCTAGCGCGCTCAAGCTCGTGCATGGCTTCGCGCCGGACATCGCGTTGCTCGACATCGGGTTGCCGGTGATGGATGGCTACGAGCTCGCGCGCCGCTTGCGCGACGACAGTGAGCTGCAAGCGCTCAAGCTAATCGCGGTCACCGGCTACGGCCAGGCAACCGATCGAGCGAAGTCGCGCGCGGTCGGCTTTAACGCGCACCTGGTCAAGCCGGTGAAGATGGAGCAGCTGCTCGCCGCGATCGAGGAGATCAGCGCTTCGCCTCCGACTTCTTCACGCTCGTGACCGCTAATAATGAGGCGGGGGCTCGTTCGCCCCACCCTTCGGCAGCTCGGGCGACGCGATCGCCTGCTTGAGCTCGCGGACCTCGCGTACGGTCTGATCGAGGCGATCCGCGAGCGAGCGAACCAGCGCATCGAGCTCGCCGATCAGTCGCTCCTGATACGCGAGCTTGGTCTCGAGATCGACGAGATCGAACGCCTCGCTCATACCGGCGAACGTACCACCTATAGCTCGCCCGCGAATTCGAACTGTTGCTCGCGCACGGTGGCGCCGCCTGCGATCAGCGCGGCCGAGACGTCGGGATTCGTCACCGAGATTTCATAAGCGGTCGGTCCCGGCAGCACCTCGGCGAGGAGATGCGCGGCGACGTCGACGTCGGGCGCGAGAAACGGAAACATCACGCCGCGAGTCGCCGACAGATCGGGCCACACCTGAGTCAGCGCGGTCGTGCCGACGCGAAACATCGGGCAATGCGCGCGATAGCGCCGCCAGCGCGCGAGCTGCCCGGTGCCGAGATCGAGGTTGGCTTCGAGCGCGGCGTCATCGGCCGCGACCACGAGCGCGGTGGCATGACGACCCGATCGCGTCGCCGCGAACCGCGCGCACGCCTCGACCGACATCTCGAGGTTGTCGATGGCGTGGTGCGGCCGCATCCCGACCGAGCGATACAGCGCGATCGCCGGCGCGTTGTCGGCGCGAACTTCGAGCCGCCATTCGGTACACCCGGCGGCGCGCAGCTTGGCCGCGACGGTCGCCATCAGGACCTTGCCGATGCCGCGTTGCCGAAATGCGCGATCGACGACGATCTGGCGGACGTCGCCACGGCGGCCGAACGCGAACGACAAGCTGTACGCAGCGAGCACGCCGTCCTCGACGAGAAAGATCGTCTGCGGGCACAGCTGCTCGACCCAACGCTCGCGCGGCGGTGGAAGGTGGTCCGGCGCGAGCTGGAGCAAGAAGCCCGCAACCGCATCGTAGTCGTCGGGCTGCGCCGCTCGAGCATGCATCGGCCGACCCTATCACCGGGTTGGTACGGTGAACTGAACGGCGGCAGTTGCACCGGCGCGGCGGTCATGATTTGGTGCGCGACAAATGAGCCTTCGCACGACCCTCTTGTTCTTCGTCGTCTTCGCCGCCTGCGGCGGCAGCCAGAGCATGATCAATACGCCGCTCACCTGGAAGCCGAGCGATGACCTCACGGACTTTCACTCCGTCGCCGGCGAGATCAAGAACAGCTGGGGCATGGGCAGCACGACGATCTCCGGCCCGGACAACCTGCCGAAGATCATGGCGGCGTTCACCGGCCAGAAGCTTCAGGTCATGCCGTTCGTCGACAACCGCACGGAGAAAGGCTCGATCGGCGCGAACAAAGAAAACTCGACGCCTCGGCCGGTGACGACGCCCGACGATGTCGCGCGCTACATCAGCATGCACACCGAGGATGTGCTGCGCGCCGCGCAAATCGCAGTGGTGCCGGGCGGTGCCAGCCGGATCCTGTCAGGCGAGGTCGTGCAATTCTTCGTCACCGAGGACAACCGCTACAACGCGACCGTCACGCTCAACCTGACGCTCACCGACAACGCGGGCAAAGTGTTGTGGCAAGGCCCCGCGGTCGGCCAGCAAAACAAGTTCGGGCACTCGTTCGACGCGAGCAACTACAACGAGGCGCTATCCGATGCGATCGTGCGCGCGTTCCATGCGTTGCTGATGAACGATCAGTTCCTCGCCGCTGTGCACGGCTAGCCGGTCGCCGACGCGCGCAGCTTCAGCAGGCTCTCGGCGCTCGCGACCACCGCGTCTTCGGCCGAGCGCGGCTTCCACCCGAGCAAGCGCGTCGCCTTCGCGCTCGTCGCGTTCTTGACCTTGCCGAGCTCGGGGACGACCTGGCGCACTTCGCCGTCGAACAGCGCCGCGAACCGCACGAGGAAGTTCGGCAGCTGACGGGTCGAGACCTTCTTTGCGGCATCGCCGAGCCGCGCCTTCAGCATCTTCGCCAGCTCGACGAGCGACACGAACCCGCCGGTGATCGCGAGGAACCGTTCGCCCTTCGCTTCCGGCGCGGTCATCGCGCGCACGTGTAGGTCGGCGACATCGCGCACGTCGATCACGCCGAACGACACCTTGGGACAACCCGGCACCTTGCCGTCGATCATGCGCTGCACGATCACGATCGACGTCGACAGGTCGAGCCCGAGCATCGGTCCGAGCACGCCGACCGGGTTGACCACCGCGAGCTCGAGGCCCGCTTTGTTCGCGTAGTCCCACGCGGCGCGTTCAGCGAGCGTCTTGGATTTTACGTACGCGGAGATGCCGGGCCCGTCGAGGTCGGTCCAGCTCGTCTCATCGAACGGCTCGGTTTGCTCGGGATGGCCGTAGCCGATCGCCGCAAACGACGACGTCAGCACGACTCGCTTGACGCCGGTGCCGTGTGCGGCGCGCAGAACCCGCAACGCGCCTTCGCGCGCCGGAACGATCAGCTCGTCCTCGTGCTTCGGCAGCTTCGCGGGAAACGGCGACGCGACGTGATGCACGTAGTCCATCCCCTCGCACGCCGCGGCCCAGCCGTCGTCCTGCTCGAGATCCGCGGCAGCGAACGTCAGCCGCGCACCGGGCTCCACCCCGCCGACCTTCAGCATCGCGCGAAC
The DNA here is from genome assembly GCA_964504685.1 of uncultured Kofleriaceae bacterium. Classification (GTDB taxonomy): domain Bacteria; phylum Myxococcota_A; class Polyangia; order Haliangiales; family Haliangiaceae; genus JABFXX01. Next base: position 8,069 of record CAZDGY010000190.1, read on the forward strand.
ATCGGCTTCGCGCGCGAGGTTGCGCACCGTGGTTCGCACGTCGTGCCCCGCCTCGAGAAGCTTCAGCACCACGTTGCTTCCGACGAACCCGGATCCGCCGGTGACGAGGACCTTGCTCATGCGCAGACTCTAAAGCCACCGTCCGCCGGGCGATAGATGCTAGCGTCGCGCCGTGTTGATCGCCGTCGAGCGCTTGTTCATCAAGCTTCGTCAGCCCGCATCGCGGGCGAGCGAGCTGATCGCGCTCCGCCATCGCTTGCGCGAAGAGCTGGAGGCGCGGCCCGACGACGAAGAGCGCGCGCTCGCGGCAACGATTCGCGATCAGAAGCATCGCGTGTCGGCCGTGTTGACCGACGTCACGTCGTGCGGCACGTGCGCGACCGGCCAACCGTTTCCGCGCGGGCACTACAACGGCGGCGATTGCTGCTCGGGCGAAACCGCGAGTCTGTTCGACGACAACGAGCTCGCGATGCTGGCCCACGCCGGGACGCGACCGCGCGATCTCGTGCCGCCCAGCGCCGACCATGCTGGCTGCGCGTTTCGCGGTCCCGAAGGCTGCACGCTCGAAGGCACACATCGGCCGGCGCGCTGCGTTCACTACGTCTGCACCACCCTGCGGCGCGAGCTGCATGCGCGCGGCGAGCTCGACGCGCTCGAGGCGGAGCTCGCCGAGCTCGACCGCCAGGTCCAACAGTTCCGCGCGGTGCGGTCGGCGCGCGTCGACCGCCAGGTGCTGACCGAGCTGCTTGGCGCCATCGCGGAAGCGCGTCACGACGCGCTCGCCGGGCCCGCTCGCGGCTAGGTAGCGACATCGCCGTCATGGATCGCCGGCTCGCGCAAACTTCGCGCGAGTCATGTCCGCGGAATCACGGTCTCGCCGCGGGCACCGCTACTGCAGTGCCGCCCCCCCAATGCTTCGGCAGGCGGTCGGTTACGGTGTGTTCGCGGTCGTCGTCGGAATCGCCTGTTCGATCGCAGAGCACGTTCGACCGGCGCGCGCGATCGACTATCGCCGCGTGGTCGCGCGAGACCTCGGATCGTTCGCGATCGTGTTCGTCATGTACATCCTCGCGGTCGTCCCGGCATCGTCATGGCTTGTTCGTCACGCCCAACCGCAGCTGCCGGCGCACTGGCCGATCGCGAAGTGGCCGCTCGCCGCACGGCTTGTCCTCTACTACCTCGCAGCCGATCTC
>CAZDGY010000191.1:0-9260 GCA_964504685.1 uncultured Kofleriaceae bacterium
CGGTCAGGCCATCGGTCGTGGCCATGGTCTCCATCTTCTTGTAGAGGAAGCCGTTCTGCAGCGCGACCGCGACTTGATTCGCGATCACCGCGAGCATCTCGCGTACGTCCTTGCCGAACCGCTTCTCCGCGCGCGCGACCAGCGTCAGTGTGCCGATCGCTTCGTCGGCGGACAGCAGCGGCAACACGAGCAGCGACTTCGCATCGTCGATCTTGACCTTGCGCGTGTAGATCGGCGCCGACATCTCGCGCGGCTCGCCACCCGCCGGCAAGTAGTGGCGGTTCTTGACGACCATCGCGGCGAGCCCGGCGTTGTCTTTGAACTCGAGCTCCGCGAGCTGGTTCGGATCGACGAGACCTTCGCCGCCCGGGCGCACGCGCACCGCGCTGACTTTGTGACGCTGCCGTTCTTTGTCGTAGAGCGCGATCGCGCCGGCGTCGTACTCGACGATCGCGGCGGCGGCATCGAACGCGGTCTCCATCACTTGCTCGGGCGTGAGCGCGCGCCCGAGCATCGCGGTCGCTTGATAGAACCGCTCGTGCTCGTACTTCGCGCGTTCGACGGCGCGAAACACCTGCTCGGACTGAACCGCGCGCAGCACTTGGCCCGCCGAGTCGGCGAGCAGATCGCGATCGGCCTCCGAGAACGGCGCGTCGCGATCGGCGGCGAGGATGCCGCGCAGATGCGTCGACTCGAGGATCGGCACGGCGGCGAGTGCGACCCCACCGCGGCCACCGTCGTAGTACGGCAGCTGGCCGGGCTTGGTCACTGCGACGAGCAATGGCTCGCGATCGCGCAGTACTGCGCCGAGCACGCCGGCGGTCGGCAGCCGCGACGTCTCGGTGATATCGTCGGCGTCGGACGCGACATCCTTGAGCTTGATCCGTTCGCCATCGTCGTCGACCCACAGCAACGCGACGGTGCGCGCGCCGAGTGAGCGCTTGAGCGTGGTCAGCACCCAGCCGGTCGCATCGCCGATCATGCCGACGCCGCCGATCGCGAGCAGTCGCTCCTCTTCATCGCGCGTACGCGGAGCGCGACTACCGGGCCCCAGCGCCGCCGCGATCAAACGGTAGTCGCGCGCCGAATCGCGCAGCGCGAGCAGCTCTTGTTCGAGCCGACGAGCACGGCGCCGGCGATAGCGAGCGGTCAACCCGCGCAACAGCACCGCATGGGACGCCGCGGCGCCGGCGAGAAACGCGCCGTGGATCCCGGCCGACGCGATCGCGTGCGGTGTCGCGCCGGTGCGAATGACAAGCGCGGTCTCGAGCACCGCGGCGGCACCGACGGTGGCTACCGCGCCGGGCCGCGCGAGCACGGTCGCAGCGAACGCGACCAAGCCGTAGAGCAGCGGATACGCCGGCGATGCGAGCCCGCCGGTCACCGCGATCACGACGTGCAAGCCGGCGACGAGCGCGAGCGCGAGCTCGAGGTCGGCCAGATCGCTCGACGCCGCGAGCCAGAACGACACGCGTTGCGCCCGCGCCGACGGTGGTGCGAACTGCAGCCGGCGGACTACTGCGATCAACACGAGCGCGGCGACCGCGACGACGCCCATCGCCTGCGGCAGCGGAATGCTCGGCGCGGTCAATGCCGCACCGTCGACCCCGCCGACCGCGACCGCGACGCACGCGAGTGCTCCTGCCGCCGCGCCGACCGACATCTTCGCGGCGCGACGCAGAGCTCGCCGCCACGTCACCGGGATGATCGTCATCGCGCGGGATCCTTGCTGACGCGCAACACGACTTCGTCGGGGTAGACCATGCCGAGGTCGCTGCGCGCGTGGTCTTCGATCGCGCCGACGTCGCTGCGCAGCGCTGCGATCTCGCTCAGCAATGCGGTGTTCGTCGCGGCGAGCTCGCGGCCTTGCGCTTGTAGCTGCTCGAGCTGGGTCTCGAGCTTCACCGCTTGCGGATCGCGGCGCAGCATCTCGGCCGGCAAATAGCCGATCGCGATCGCTACGACCACGGCGAGCGCGAGACGCGTGATCCAGCGCCGCAGCACCGGGGCGACTTGCATCTCGGCTACGAGCTTCACCGTGATCGACACTACGGATCGGCCCGAGCCGGGGCCAACTTTTGTCCGTGCGCAATTCCGATAGAGTTTCGGCCATGTATGTGTATGGTCCGGGCACACATGACGTGGCGCCGACTTCTCGTCTTGAGCTCCGTGGTCGCCGGTTGCGGCGACTCGCATTCCACCGCGATCGTCTGCACCGGAACCACCTCCGGAACGCTGAGCTCGGGCGGCGCGGTGACCTACTCCGGCAAGGACGACTTGAACGGCGCCGCGATCGCGGCGACTGGCGATACGACCGTGCCGGCCGGCGCGGTCTCGATCGCATGCTCACCCGATATCGCCCCCGACGGGTTCATCGCGCTCGGCCCAGCGGTCAGCTTCGGCAGCGAAGGCGCGTACTCCGATCGCCCGTTCCAGCTGACGCTGCCCTACAAGGCCGCGCGGTTGCCGAACGGCGCACTGCCGAAGCACGTCCGGATCGTCGCGCAACATGCGGACGGCAGCCCGGCCTACTTCCCCGAGGTCTCGAGCCGCCAGCTCGATGCGACCGATCCCTACGCCTCGCGCGCCACGTTCAACGCGAACGAGCTCACGACCTACCAGCTCGTCGCGGTGGCGACCGCTGGCCAGACCGAAACCCAGCAGTTCACCTATCGCTCGATCACCGGGATCTCGATGGGCGGGTTCGCGTCGGTCGCGATCGCGATGCACCACCCCGACCTGTTCGACTCGTTCGCGGACATGGGCGGCGATCCGGGCGCGTCGATGATCTACACGCTCGGCATGGTCCGCGATGACCTGTTCGGCGGGTTCTGCACCGCGGCGGACGAAGCGGCCGGCAACGGCATGGTCGGCCAGCTGTGCCCGAACAAGCCGAAGTACCCCGATCAAGGCGAGGCCGCGTCCGACTACGAGCACATGCTGACGCAGTCCGGCGATGGCGTCGGCCTGACGCTGTCCCGCAACTTCTACATGAAGGCGGCACGCGACATGTCGCGGGCGCTCGGCAACCCGGCGCTCTACAACCCGACGAACGCCTACGCGCCGCCCGGCGTCGACTTCTCGTTCTTCGCCGAGGCCGATGACACGCGCTGCGCAGCACCGACCGTGCTCAAAGACTTCTACGATCGCGAGTTCAACCCCGACGGGAAGAGCGACGTGATCACGTTCTGCGACGGCGGCGACGGCCCGAACCTCGGACTCGCGGTGTTCGATCCGAGCTTGCCTCAGACGAACCCGGCCGAGGTGCTACTCGCGGTCGATCTCAACGGCAACGGCGTGCGCGACCAGGGCGAGCCCGTGATCACGAACGCGTACGAGCCGTTCTCCGACGTCGGCAGCGATGGCCTCGCCGACAAAGACGAGCCCGGCTACGACGCGGTGACGAACCCGGATCCAAACCACGACGACTACGACTTCATGCGCAATCCGCTCGGCACCGAAGGCAACGGCAACTACGATCAAGGCGAGCCGTTCGAAGACGTCGGCCTCGACGGCGTCGCGGGCACGTGCCAAGTCGGCGACACGCCGCCGGTCGGCGTCTCCGGTTGCTACGACTCCGGCGAGGGCAACGGCAAGTGGGACTTGTCGCCGAACGTCGCGCGCTGGTACTCGAACGACTTCAACGTGGGCTTGCAGACGCTCACGGCTGCGCAGGCGCATCACATGGGCATGTGGTTCGACGCCGGTATCCGCGACTTCTTCAACAACTGGGTCGCGGTGAACCGCACGACCGCGGTCGCGATGGCGGACGGCACGCTGCCGTTCGGCGTGTGGGACGGCTTCGGATCGCTCGCCGGCTCCGCGAATGACTTCAACTACGACTTCACGACGATCGATTGGACCAACATTCCGAAGAACGACTACCTGCGCTACGGCGATCCCGACGCGGATGCCGCCACGATCATGATGGGCGATGGCCGCCATGTCGGCACGCCGGCGCAGGCGGTGTATCGGGTCGAGACCGCGTTCAAGTGGATCGATCAAGGCTGGCCGAACGGCGACCTCACCGACAGCTACGACTCTGGCGATTCGCTGCCGGATCTGACGTTCACGTCACCGACCACGGGCCGGGTCAGCCCGTTCTCGCTGTACTTGCCGCCCGGCTACGACGACCCGGCGAACGCGAGCGCGACCTATCCCGTCGTCTACGTGCTGCACGGCTATGGCCAACAGCCGAGCGACTTGGTCGCGCTGTCGGCGGTGATCGCGAACCACATGATCGCGAGCGAGCCGATCGAGACGCGGATCCAGAAGTTCATCATGGTGTTCGTCGATGGTCGTTGCCGCCCCGGTAGCGACAACGGCGTGCCGCTGCCAGTCGACGACACCGACGGATGCGAAGGCGGCACGTTCTACACCGACGCCCCGCTCGGCGGCACCGCGCGGATGGAGACGAACCTGCTCGATCTGATGAACTACATCGACGCGAACTATCGGACGAAGCCGTCTGCCTCGGTCGACGTCGTCCCTTAGTGGTTCGAACCAGCACGGTCCTTGTCGTCGGTCGCGTGCGGCGTCGGCCCGAGCACCTGGACTTGGAAGGTCGAGCTGAGCTCGACGTTGGTCTCCGTACGATCCCAGCCCATGGTCCTGCGAGTCGCCACGACCGTGTAAACGCCCGGAACGTCGAGGGCGAGATAGTCGGAGAGGAGCAGCTCGCCCACATACGTCGCGCCGGGCGCGAGCGTGATCGGTTCGAGCCCGATGTTGTCGATCTCCATCGAGCCATCCGGATCCGCGACCGGCGCGCCGGTGCCGTCGACGCCCGCGATGTGAAATCTTGCCGGGCGTCTCGTCCCGCCCGTGATGTAACTGGTGCTCGCGAACCGGACCGCACGTGCGCTCGCGTTCTGGATCAGGAACGTCACGTAGATCGGCTCGCCCGCGACGCGCGGCTGATGCACCACGAACCCCGCGAGAAGGGTCGCGTTTGGGGTGGTGTACCGGCTCGGGGCGACCGCATGGCCGTCGCACAAGTAGCTTTCGGGCGGCTGCAGGACGTGCGAGTCGCGCAGGTCACCGAACCCCGAGGGCGTCGCGAGTCGCGCGGGGTCGCGGGCGACCACTTGTTCGCTGCAGCCGACCGCAGGCGGCTCCGAGACGACGTGATCGATCTGATCGTCCACGACGTCTTGTGCGGGGCGCGCAACGCCCCCGCATCCGACAACGAGCGCGACGGCGATCGAGATGCGCATGACCGTCCGGACGGAGCGGATTGCCAATTGTCGCACCTGTCCTCCTACTGCGAGATCACGGTCAAGCTGCCCGGGCCGCGAGCCCACACGCGATCGAACTGATCGCTGACGACGTCGAGCGCCTCGTTCTCCGCGAGCCCGCGCCGCGTGTCGACCCGTCGCACTTTCTTGCCGTCCCACGCCGCGATCCCACGCTCCGTCGCCATCCAGATCTGGCCGTTGCGCGTCGCGGTCACGTCGTTGATCTCGAATCGCAACGCGGCGGGCGCGTCCCACTGCTTGCCATCCCATTTCTCGGCGCCGGCGCCGGTCGCGACATACACGCTGCCATCCGGTGCGATCGTGACCGCGCGCGCGAGCTCGCTGCGCAACCCGTTCGCTTCGCTCCACAGCTTGACCTCGCCGTTCGCGAGGCGCGCGATGCCTTCGTTGGTCGCGAACCACGCGACGTCGCCGCGCACGTCGGCGTCGACGACACCGACTGGAATCGGCAGCATCTTCGCCGGCTTCTTTGTCGGATCGTCTGTGGTCGTTACGGCCTCGGTGTGGTGATACGTGACCTTACCGGTCAACGGCTCGACGATCGCGATGCCGTACGCGCGCTTCTCTTGCCCGTCGCGATAGCGCAGCCCGACCCACAGCTGATCGGGTCCGGCGAACCGCGCGAAGCTGACCTCGGGCGCATCGCCCGGCGTGGTCAGCGCGATCTTCGGCACCGCGGTCCACGTCCAGCCGCCGATCCGCGACAGATGGATCTCTTTGTCATCCGGCCCGCGATGGAGCGCGTAGATCGGCCCGGTCGGATCGCGCACGACTGCGAGCACGACTTGATCGGGACCGCCGGCGACGAAGTGATCGCCGATCCAGTGCCACGCCTGGCGCGCACCGGTCGCGACCCAACAATCTTGCTGCCGCGCGCACGCGACGGTCAGTGTCGTCGCGTCCTGGAACAGTTGTTGGCGACGCAGCCAATCGCGCGGATGCGGCTCGCCGTCGTGGTAGCGCGCGGTGCCGAGGTCGCGCGTCCCGATCAGCAACTGATCGCCGACCGACGCGAGCGCGGTAGCGCCGACCGGCGGCGCGAGGTCGAGCGGATCGATCACCCAATCCGCCGGCGTGCTGTTCGCGATCGGCACGAGCCGAACTCCATCGCGCTCGAGCGGCCGCACCGCTGCGGTCGCAGGGCCAATGCGATACGTGCGGTCGCCGCCGATCAGCACGACGCCATCGCCGTGCGCGGCCGCCGAATCCCAGGCGACCTCCGGCAGCGCGCGGTACGACGTCCACACCGCTTGTTGGCCGACCGCGATCCGTTCGTGGCCTTCAGCATCAGCGCCGATCACCGCGACGCGATCGCCCGCGAGCACGAGCACGATCCGCGGCTCGACCACGACGCAGCCTTGCGCCGCACCGATCTTGATCAAGTCGCCGTTCGGCTTGCGCGCGACCAACCCGCTCTTCGCCGCGATCCACAACCAACCGGCGCGATCGCGCGCCAACGCATGGACCGGTTCCTTGAACGGTGCGGCGACCCAGCCGCCCTTCTCGCTCGCGAAGAACAGGCCATGCTGCGTCCCGAGCCACGCTCCGCCCTCCGCGGCCGGCGCGAGGCTCGCGCCCTCCTTCGAGATCGCGGCATAATCGATCGCGAGCGATGCCGGCGGTGCCGCGGCTTCGGTGTAGACCTCGCTCGTCACCGAGTAGTTGCCGAGCCCGCCTTCGGTCAGCAGCCACAGTCGCTTGCGCTCGGGATCCGGCGCGAACGCCGCGACGTGACTGCCCGGCAGCCCGTGATCCGCCGACAGCGCGAGCACATTCGTGCCGTCCCAGCGCTGCAGGTCGTCCTCGGTCGCGACGAAGACGTACTTGCCGACCGCGGTGATCGCGTGCACCGCCGATGGCTCGGTGAACACGCGGACCCGGACCTTGCCGGCAGAGACCGGTGGCAACGGCGCGACCGGCACGTCCGGCGACGGGCAGCCCACGAGCACCGCGAGCAGACCGATACCGAGGCTGCGTCGCACGACTCGTCGACGGTAAACCAAATGCGCTAGGCTCACCACATGGCACGGCAACGACGTGGTGGTGGACTTCGCCCTCCCGAACTGCGCGGTACGCTCGGCACGCTGCTTCGCACGACGCTCGCGCAAGCCGGCGTTGTCCGCGACGCGATCGAGCGAGGCGCGCGCGAAGGCAGGTCGCGGCTCGACGATCTGCGCTCGAATCGCCGGCGCCACGACGCGCTCGCCGAGCTCGGCGACCTCGTGCTCGATCTCATTCGTCGAGGCGAGATCGATCTCGCCGAGCTGCCCGAGGTCGCCGAAGTCGTCGCGCACCTCGACGAGCTCGACGGCTCCGAGCCCGAGCCCGCGTCGCGCGAGGTCGCGCCGCCTGCCCGCTCGCGCAAGCGGTTCGACGCGCGAGGCGATCGCGACGATGGCACTGTCTCCTCGTCGCGCTGGACTCCGCCGCCCGCGAAGCGCGAGGCGGCCCGAGTCTGGCGTCCGCAAGTCGATCCGCCGACCGAGCCGGCGACGCCGCGGGTGCGAACCGAGCGGCCGACGAAGCCGACCATCCCCGATCTTCCGGAACGAGCGCGCGCCCGGCGCGGCGGCATCAGCTTCGACGACGATGACCTCGCGAGCTACATGCACCCCGACGATGTGAAGCCGCGCACCGACGACGAGTCTTGACAGCGACCGCCCGCGCCCGTTAGAACCGGCGCGCCCTGGGGATTTAGCTCAGCTGGGAGAGCGCGTGAATGGCATTCACGAGGTCAGGGGTTCGATCCCCCTAATCTCCACGAAATAGCAGGGGAGGCACGATCATCAAGACTTGCGATGGTTGTGCACAAGCACGGCCCCTCCGAGGCCGCGCAGAAGACGTCATTCGCGCCGCCTCCGAGCTTCCGCGCGGCCGAACCCCGAATCTACGTGCATGCCTTCGCGCTGCCCGCTCGACTCAGTCGCCGGGGCCTCGCTGGGAGCTCCGGCGTCTAGCTCTGCGATCTCGGTGGAGGGACTCGTCGTGACGGCGCCTCCGGCACGCTCGTCACGATGGAGGCCCGGGGATGCGGACGCGCGCTTGTGCTTGCTCATGCATGGGTCAAGAGCAAGCTGCATGCCCAACCCTTCACGTCCTCGGTTCGCTCTTTCGCGGCCACCGGATCGCAAAGGTCGTCCCTTCGTCCTCCACCGACGTGACCGAGATCGTGCCGCCGTGCGCGTGGACGATTTCGCTCGCGATATACAGCCCGAGGCCTAGCCCCTGCGGCCCAGGCTTGGCGTCGTTCGAGGTGCCGGTGAACGGATCGAACAACGTCGGCATCAGGGCGGCCGGAATCGGCGGTCCCTGGTTGTGGATGGTCGTGACGACCGCGTTGCCCTCGTCTCGACTCGTGACGACGATCGGGCCGACTCCGTGCTTCACCGCATTGCCAAGCAAGTTCGATAGCACTTGCTCGGCGCGATCGGGGTCCCATCGGCCGCCCAGCTCGCCGACCGCCTCGAAGCTTATCTTTCGAGCCGGATACGCCTGCTTCATCTCGTCGACCAGGTCTCGGCAGATCTGCCCGAGATCGATCGACCGTGGCACGACCGGGATGCCGCCGCCGAGTCGCCCACGCGCGAAGTCGAGGACGTCACGGATCATCGCCTCCATGCGATGCGCGCTCCTGCCGATCCGGGCGACCGTATCCGCCTCCGGCCGGGGAAGGTCACCGAGCAACTCGACGCCCATCAAGATCGCGCTTAGCGGGGTGCGCAGGTCGTGCCCGAGGATCGCGATGAAACGTTCGCGCGCCTCCTCGACGCGTACGCGATCGGAGATGTCGCTGAACATCCCGATCCATTCGGGCTCGGCACCGGGTGTTACGATCGGCGCTGCACGCGCGACCACCCATGCATATCCGCCGTCGCGGTTCCGGATCCGGTGCTCGCACGCGTACGGCGTCACCGTAGTGACCGCGCTGGTCCACGCGTCGCGCACGCGGTTGCGCTCGTCGGAGTGAACCGCCTCGAGCCAGCCCCATCCGTGGGGCTCGAC
>CAZDGY010000192.1:0-9253 GCA_964504685.1 uncultured Kofleriaceae bacterium
GGTGCTGATGACCGCCTCCAAGAACTCTTCGTCTTGTAGCCGATCGGTCAGGCCGTGCCGCGTCCACCAGGTTCGCTTCTCATAACTCGCCATGGCCGGCGAGCTTAGCCTACCTGGGTGCCAGCCGGAATCCGACGCTGCGCACGGTCTCGATCAGATCAGGGCGCGGCAGCTTGCGGCGAATCCGCAGGATGACGTTGTCGACCGCGCGTTCCGAGACTTCGAGGTCGGCCGAACCCCATGCGGCATCGAGCAACTCGGCGCGCGACAACGGCCGACCGCGCGCTTTCATCAGCTCGCGCAACACGGCGAGCTCGATCAGCGTCAGCGAGATCGTCTTGCCGTCGACCCACAGCGCGTGGCCATCGACGTCGAGCGTGAGCGTACCGAACCGCAAGCGACCGTGGCGCACGCCCTTCCAGTGGACACGGCGGTGCACCGCTCGCACTCGCGCGGACAACTCGCGCGAGCTGATCGGCCCCGCAACGACGTCGTCATAACCGGCGGCGAGCAACGCTTCGCGCTCGTTCGAGCCGCCGTCTTGGATCAAGCCGATCAGACCCGGCCGGAGCTCCGAGCTCTGCGCCCATGCGACGACTTGCTCCGCGAGCATCGTCCCGATCGCGGCGCCGAGCACGCACAGATAAACCGGTGCGGCCGGCGGCGAGCGCAGCAACTCGAGATCGCCGACGTCGACCCGCATCGCATCGCGCCTCAGCTCGGATACCAACGACTCGACCGCTGGCGTCGTCGCGATCGCCACGACCGCGACGTGTGGCGGCGCGACGTCCGACGACGTTGGATCTGAACTGGTCAACGACAACTCCACGCTTAACGCTAGGAACTGGCCGTGACCGGACCGCCTCCGGAGGGCAACCAATCGGTGACGCGAAGTGGGGGATCCGGTCACCGGACCGCGACCGAGCTGTCACATTGCAATCGTCACGCTCCCGCTGCGATGAAGTTTCGCGGCCTTTGGCGTCGCGTCATCGACGGTAGCTACGGTTGGGTCAAACCACGAGGAGGGAACCCATGACGCGCTACCAAGTGCGCTCCCTATGCAGCGACGACTTTGCGGCGTTGCGCCAGCTCGAGACCGACGTGTTCGGGGCTGCCGGCGAGGACGTGTTGTGCCCGTACTACCTGCGGTTGTGCACCGAGTTCTTCGCGGATAGCTGCTTCATCGCGTTCGCCGACGGCAAGCCGGCAGCCTACTTGCTGTGCTTCATTCGCGACCGCGAGGCATATTGCACCACGCTCGCGGTGTTACCGGCGTACCAGCGCACGCGGATCACGCCGTTGCTGCTCGCCGCGTTCGTCAAGGCGATCATCGATCGCGACGCGATCGAGACCTGCTGGTTCACCGTCAAACCCGACAACGCGCAAGCCCGGGCGCTGCACGCGATGCTCGGCGCGACCGAAGCCGGGTTGCTGCATGACTTCTACGGGCCGGGAGACGAGCGCATCGTGTCGCGAATCGAGCGCGCGGCGTTCGAGCGGCTGCGACCGAAGTACGAGCGCCTCGGGCTGATCCCGCGCCGCGAAACCGCTCAAGAGGCGGCGTGATCGGCTTGCCCCTACTGCGCGCGACGCGCCACGTCGGCCGCGGGTTATTCGACGCGCTCGCCGAGCTCGGCTCTGCGCGCATGACGCCGCCGCGCGATCCACGAGAGGCCGCGCATCGGCTCGCTGCGGCGCTCGGTGCGATCGGCCGCGCGCACGCGCTGCAAGTGACCACGCGAGGCGAGATCCCGCGCGGCACCGCATTGATCGTGTCGAACCACGTCAGCTATCTCGACCCGCTCGCGATCCTGCCGGTGTGTCCGGCGATTCCGATCGCGAAGGGCGAGGTCGCGAGCTGGCCGATCGTCGGATCGATCGGCTCGGCGCTCGGGGTGACGTTCGTCCGGCGCGGCGATCCGTTCGCGCGAGCGCGCGTGCTGCGCCACATTCACGACCTGCTCGCGGCCGGTGCGCCGGTGCTGAACTTTCCCGAGGGCACGACGACGCGCGGCGACAAGGTCGCGCCGTTCTGGCGCGGCACGTTTGGCATCGCGCAACGGCTCGGCGTGCCGGTCGTGCCGCTCGCGATCCGCTATCGCGATCCGGAGCTGGCGTGGTGCGACCAAGCCACGTTCTTGCCGCACTATCTGCGCACCGCCGGTCGCTCACGGATCGACGTCACGGTCTCGTTTGGCGCGGCGATGCTGCCGCGCACCGGCGAGCTCGCAGAAGACATGGCGGCGCGCGCTCGCTACGCGATCGCGCGATTGCTCGACAGGAGCGACGATGCAAAGCCCAGCGCTCGACTATCTCCGCCACGGTCAAACGCCGTTCTTCCGCCTGCCGCTCGCCCATCTCCACCCCGCCGCCGAGCTGGCTAGCGCCGAAGCCGCGGTGCTCGGCGTCCCGCACGACGCCGGCACGACGTACCAGCCGGGAGCGCGCCTCGCGCCTTATCACGTGCGCCGGGTCTCGGCGCTCGTGCAGGGACATCATCCGGTGCATCGGCTCGACGTGTTCGCGCGCCTGCGCTGCGTCGACGCCGGCAACGTCGTGTTTCCGCCGTTCGATCGCGCGGCGATGCGCTCGGCGGTCGAGGCCGAGGTGCGTCAGCTCGTGACCGCCGACATCGCGCCGATCGTGATCGGCGGCGACCATTCGATCTCGCTGCCAGTCGTGCGCGCGCTCGGTAAGCGACTCGGTCCGCTCGCGATCGTTCACTTCGACGCGCACCTCGACTTGAGCGGGCCAAACGTGTGGGGCGACGAGTTCCATCACGGCACCCCGATCAGGCACATCATCGATGAAGGCCTCGTCGAGCCCGCTCAGCTCTATCAGATCGGCGTGCGCGGCCCACGCGGCAGTGCGAGCGACGACGTGATCGCGCGAACCCAAGGTCACACCGTGTTGTCGCCGGATCACATCGACGAGCGCGGCGTCGCCCGCGTGTGCGCAGAGCTGCGCGAGCGAATCGGCGCGCGTCCGGTCTACGTGACGTTCGATGTCGACGCAATCGATCCGGCGTTCGCACCCGGCACCGGCACGCCCGTGCCAGGCGGGCTGACCGCGCGCGAGGCGTTGGCGCTGGTCCGCGGGCTCGGCGGGCTCGACGTCCGCGGCGGCGATGTCGTCGAGGTCTGCCCTCCGCTCGATCACGCCGACATCACGTCGCACCTCGCGGCGAACCTCGCGTGGGAGCTGCTCGCGCTGATCGCACTCCGTCACTAGACGGCTCGATCTATTTGCTGGCAGCTGCCCAGGTGCCGATTACCGTTCGCCGCATGTTCAAGAAGCTCTTGACCGCGGCGCTCGTCGCGACCGCGCTCACCGCGTGCGGCGGCGGCAACTCCGACCAGGCGATCGAAGACGACTACGTCACCGTGTGCAACGCGCTCGAGCTGTCGGGTGCGAGCAAGATCCAAGATCCGAACGAGCGCGTCATGCACCTCGCGGATTGGCTGAAGAAGAATGTGAAGACCGGCGAGGTCAAGAAGTTCCTCAAGAACTTGGCCGGTTCCGGCGGCGGCGGCGCAGCGCTCAAGGTCGCGGCGGCCGACTACGGTTACACCGGGCCGTGTCCGCTCGCCGACGAGAAGTAGTCGGCCATCAGCTCGCTTGCCCACGCCGGCTGGCGAATCTCGCCGCGCGGCAGGAACTCGCGCATCACCGGTTTGAGATCGACCACCGGGGTGCCGTCGATCGCGTCGAGCTCGGCGACTTTCAAGATCCGTCCTTCGACGCTCAGCACGCGCGCGATCGACACGCCGAGCCGGTTCGGTCGGTTCTTGCCGCGCTGAGCGAAGATCCCGACCTTGGGCCACGCATGGTTGTTGCGAGGATGGCGCGCCCCGGTGACGACCGCACTCGGCGGCACGCGGTCGAACACGTAGATCACCTCGACGTGCGAGAACTCGGCGAGCCCGGCGAGCGCATCCGGCGGTAGCCGCTCGGCCAGCTCTATCGTCGCGGTCGTGCCGCCCCAGAAATCATCGTCGGTGGTCGTGCGTGCGGTGTGAACGAAGCCGATCGGGTCGAGCTCGTACATGCATGTTCGATGCTCCCACACCGCAAATCAGTTCGCGAACGTATGCAGAACCGCATCGCCCATCGACGCGTACTGTGGAATCACCGCGATAGACACGCGGCCGGCTGGATCAGTCGCGAGCGCGATCGCGGCCGCTGCCGGCTGGTCCTGCTCGGTCGCGAGGCCGAAGTGAGTTGGCAGCGCGCCCGAGGTCCACGTCGCGCCGTCGCTGCTCGCGTACCACGACGCGGTATACGAATCGGCCCAATAGGTCGCGACGTACGCGGTGTCGCGGCTGTCGAGTGCGAGCCGACGGGTCTCGAACACGCTGGTCGTCGTCGAGCCGGTGAACCGCGGGTCGCTGGCGATCTCGCTCTGCCCGTCGCGGCACGCGTAGGTATTCGTCGGTTCGTACGTGTTGTAGATCGCCCACTCGTGACCGCCGGAGTCGAACGCCATGCTCTCGGCCGGACACGGGTTCGCCAGCGCGGCGGTGCCGGACAAATCGAGCGAGCCGCCGAAGTCCGTTCCGGTGAACACGCTCGAGTACGCCGCGAACATCTCACCGAGCGCCGGGTCGTACGCTACCGAGCTCCACTCGACCGTGGTGTCCGCGGACAGCGAGTACGAGCGACGCGTCCCGCCGGTATCGATGCTGTACGCTGCGATCGCGTCGGCCGTTCCCGGGGCCCACGTCATCCACAACGTACCGGCCGGATCGATCGCGGTCGAGACCCCGCTGGCTCCGTCCGTGGTGCCGACCATCGCCGGCGTGCTCGCAACGCCGTCCTTCCACGTCACGAACCGGACTTGCGACAGCTCGTACGGCTGGTACGCGATCATCAGCGTGCCGTCGCTGCGGATCGCGAAGTCGAACTCGTTGTTCTCGCCGTCGACATCGATCTGCCAGCCGGTCGATGTGATCGCGCCGCCGGGCGGCTGCGAGTACAAGCTCAGCTGCGGCGCCGGGTGATCCGCATCCCTGGCGATCACCAGCAAGTACGCAGTGCCGTCCGGCGCGTAGTGTAGCCGCACGTCGGTGCCGTATAGGCCTGCAGCGGTCGTGGTCGCCGAGCCGTGGCCGCAGCCCGGACAATCGTTCGCGTCGCCGCCGGGTGTCGCGTCGTCGCTCGCGCTCGCATCGGGTTGCGAGCCGTTATCCGGGCGACCTGTGTGCCCACACCCGAGCGCTCCGACGAGCGCGATCGCCGTGATCAGCCGTTCGTTCATGCCGCATACGCTACGGAACGCCTGCGGGACCGCTACGAATAGATCGCGCCACACAACCGTAAGCTGTTCGCGTCGGTCGGTTCGGCGCGAGTCGTAACGGGGTCAGCCCGAGAGCCACGCCTTGCGGTTGAGCCACACGACCACTCCGAACACGACCGCGATTCCGTTGGAGGCGGCCCCCATCCAGTTGCCCGCATGGCCCGGCGCCGCGAGCGCCGCGAGAACGTGGTTGAGACCTAGACAGAGCGGCAAGGCGGTAAGTGGGACAACCAACGCACGCGAGAGCTGTGGCGCGCGCCGAAGGATCACCAGGAGCATCGCTGCACCGAACAGGTTGAACACCAAGATCTCGGTCTGCCAGCCAGGGTGGTATCCCCAGTCTGTCGACTCGGCAAACATCCGGCGGCCTGCCCCCTGTGCGCTCAGGCCGATCACGAGAAACCCTGCAATCCACAGGCGTACGAACCACACCGGCGTAAGGAACTGACGCATCGGCGCAGTCTACGCCGCACGCGACTTATTAACGGTGGCCCGCGCGCTAGTGAAAGTCGCGACTATCGACGTCGGCGATCGGCCGCGTCAGCTCGGGAATCCACAGCTCGTCCGCGATCAAGTGGACGATGCCTTCCTGCACTTGCAGCTTGCCGGTCACGCCGAGCAACGACGCGGTGCGACCGACGTGCGCGAATCGTTCGAACGTCTGTGACCAGATCACGAGGTTGACGAACCCGGTCTCGTCTTCGAGCGTCATGAACGTCACGCCCGATGCGGTGCCCGGGCGCTGCCGGCAGATCACGATGCCGACGTACTCGATGCGCGCGCCATCGCGGCCATGCGCCACCGTGCGCGCGTCCGGCCAATGGTTCGCGCGCAGCTCGTTGCGCAGCGGCGCGAGCGGATGGCCACGCGTCGAATGCGAGCTCGAGCGATAGTCCCAAACGATCTCGTCGAGCTTGCCGAGCTTGCCGAACGTCGCTTGGCCGTTGGCGTCGCCGAGCTCGATCGGATCGTCTTGGCGCGCGACCCAGCCGAGCACCTGCCAGATCGCATCGCGGCGGTGCGCGACCGCGGGCTCGAGCTTGCCGAGCGCGCCGGCCTCGGCGAGCGCCGAATGGACTCGCGTCGCCACGCGCGTCCGCAATACGAAGTCGCCGGCCGACTCGAACGGGCGCTCGCGCCGCGCCGCGACGATGCGCTCGCCGTCGGCGATCTGCATGCCGCGCACCCAACGCATGCCCATCCGCACCGCGAAACGAAAATCATCGTCGGTCGGCTCGAGCGTGCAATCCCATATGCTGCGCGTCACATCGATCGGCCGGATCTCGAGCCCGTGGCGCTGCGCGTCGCCGACGATCGTCGCCGGCGCGTAGAACCCCATCGGCTGCGCGTTGAGCAGCGAGCATGTGAACTCCGGCATGTAGTGCTTGCGCATCCACGTCGTCGCGTACGCGATCAGTGCAAAGCTGGTCGCATGCGACTCCGGAAAGCCATATTCGCCGAAGCCGCGGATCTGTTCGAACACGCGCTCGCCGAACTCTCGAGCGATGCCCTTCGCCTCCATCGCCGAGATCAGCCGTTCGCGATGCTTCTCGATCCGACCGGAGCGGCGCCACGCGGCCATGTCGCGGCGCAGTTGGTCGGCTTCGCCCGGCGTGTAGTCGGCGGCGACAACCGCGAGGCGCATGACTTGCTCTTGGAACAGCGGTACGCCGCAGGTTCGTTCGAGCACTTCTTCGAGACAGGGATGCGGGTACTCGACTTGCTCGAGGCCGGCGCGGCGGCGCAAGTACGGATGCACCATGCCGCCGGAGATCGGGCCCGGTCGCACGATGCTGATCTGGATCACGAGGTCGTAGAACTCGCGCGGCTTGAGCCGCGGCAGCATCGACATCTGCGCGCGACTCTCGATCTGAAACGTGCCGACGGTGTCGGCGGTGCACATCATCTCGTAGGTCGCTGGATCCTCGGCCGGGATCGTCGCCATCGTGAGGTCGATGCCGCGATGCGCCCGCAACAGATCGAAGCCGAGATGGAGCTGATGCAGCGCGCCCAAGCCGAGCAAGTCGACCTTGAACAGACCGAGATCTTCGAGATCGTCTTTGTCCCATTGGATCACGGTGCGGCCAGGCATCGCCGCATTCTCGATCGGCACGATGTCGTGCACCGGATCGTGACCGAGTAGGAACCCGCCCGGATGCACCGACAAATGGCGCGGCACTTCGAGGATCTCGTCGGACAACCGCGACAGATGCTCGAACGCCGAGGCGTGCCCGGCGTCTTGCGCGATGCCACTCGCGACGAGCGCTGATTGTTCGACGCCGCCGTACATCGACAAGTGCTTCGCGGCGCGATCGAGTGCGGTCTCGGGAATGCCGAGCGCTTTGCCGACGTCGCGCACCGCCGAGCGCGGCCGATAGCGGTTGATGTTGCACACCATCGCCGCGTGATCGCGGCCGTAGACCGAGTAAACGTGCTGGATGACTTCTTCGCGCCGCTCGTGCTCGATGTCGAGATCGATGTCGGGTGGCTCGGCGCGCTCGCGCGACAAGAACCGCTCGAACAGCAGCTTCGAGCGCGTCGGATCGATCGCAGTAATGCCGAGACAGAAGCACACCGCCGAGTTCGCCGCCGAGCCGCGACCTTGGCACATGATGTCGCGCCGCCGGCAGTACGCGACGATCTCGTACATCGTCAGGAAGTAGCCGGGGTAATCGAGATCCTCGATCACCGACAGCTCGGCCTCGAGCTGGTGGATCACTTGCGGCGGAACGCCGGCGGCCAGGTGTTGATAGCGCTCGGCAGCGCCGCTGAACGTCAGCCGGCGCAAGTAGTCGGCCGAGGTCGAGCCGTCCGGCAGTCGCTCCGACGGATAGCGATAGCGCAGCTCGGCGAGCGAGAACGTGCAGCGCGCGGCGACATCGAGCGTACGTGCGACCGACGCCGGATCATCGGCGAACAGCTTTGCGAACGCGTGCGGCGTGCGCAGATCGTGCTCGTCGTTGCCGCGGATCTTGCGGCCCGCAGTCGTCAGCGTGACGCCGTGGCGGATGCACGTCAGCACGTCCTGCAGCGGCCGGCGCGCGCGGGTGTGATAGAGCACCTCGTTCGAGGCGACGATCGGAATGCGCGCCGCTTTTGCACGAGCGCGCAGGCGAGCTTCCCGCGCGACGTCGTCGGCGCGGCGATGACGCGCGACCATCGCGTAGAGCCGATCGCCAAATGCAGTGTGCAGATCGTCGAGCAGCGCCGCCGGTGGTGCGAGCTCGCCGGCGAGCGCTTCGTGCCACACCGCGATCACGCCGGTCGCGTGCGCGCAGACTTCGTCCCAACCGACAAGCGACTCGCCCTTGTCGCAACGTCGCCGCCCCGCGGTGATCAGCCGCACGATGCTTGCCCACCCCGCGCGATCGATCGCATAGAGCGCGATCGTCGAAGTTGTCGGCGCTGCGAGACTGCCGAATGGCAGTGCGGTTAGATCGAGCGCGGCTTGGCGCGGCTGCGCTCGCTTCGTGCGCCCTCGCCTGCCGGTGATCGGAATCGCCGACGGCAGGTCGTCGGTGTCGTGCCCCCAACCGGGCCCATGCCCTTCCCCATCGATGCCGACCGTGACCGGCGACGCCGCGAGCTTCACGCCGTGCGCCGCAACGGTGAGCGTCGCGCCGCACAGCAGCTTGACGCCGAGCTCGCGCGCTTTCATGTGCGCGCGAACCATGCCGTACACGCCGTCGCGATCCGCGAGCGCGATCGCCGAGATGCCGAAGCGATGCGCCTCTTCGACGAGCTCCTCGGGATGGCTCGCTCCCTCGAGAAACGAGAACGTCGACTTGCACCACAGCGGCGCGTACTGCACTGGACAAGTGTTCAGCTAACGAGCTAGGTTTGCAATCGGTCCCGTCGCCAACGTGAATCGTCGAGCTGCGAACGCGCCGCGGCTAGCACAGCGTTTCGCTCCGCGGAAACGCGGCGGAAACATGGCGCGTGTCACGCTGGAGGCGT
>CAZDGY010000193.1:0-9229 GCA_964504685.1 uncultured Kofleriaceae bacterium
CGGCTCTCTGTCGCGGCCGTGATGACGGCAGCGCTTGCCACGGCGCTCGCCTGTGGGTTCCTGGCGTTTCGCTATCGGCGTTACCTCGCCGACTTGAAAGCGCTCGAAGCGAAGTCCGGACATGAACTGCTGGCCGGGTTGCGAGCCGAGCTCGACCGCAGGGTCCGCAGCGAGCGCCAGGCGTGGTGGGTGCTGCCGATCGTCCTCGCGCTCTACCACTGGCGGTTCGCGGGCCTGAACGCACCGTCGCCAGGAATGCTCGTGTTCGAGCTCTGCTACCTCGCACTGATTCCGATCGGCGTCGTTCGCTATCGGCGCAGTGTGCGCGAGCGCGCGCTGCTCGCTTGATCCCACCGGTTCGCGATGGCACCGCCCGCATTCGATCAGGTCTACGCAGAGTGCCATCGCCGCGTCCACGCGTTGTGCCTGAACCTCCTCGGCAGCACGGCCGACGCCGAAGACGCGTTACAGGAAACGTTCATCGCCGTCGCTCGAGCGCTCCCAAGCTTCCGCGGCGATGCGAGCGTGCAGACCTGGGTTCACCGGATCGCGATCCGCGTTGCGTTGAAGCTCCGCGCGCGCCGCAGACCACAAGACGAGCTCAGCGACCAGCTGCCGGACGCCGCCACCGATCCGATCGCGGATCGCGCCGATGCCGATGAGCTGTCCTACGCGCTGCGCTCGCTGTCATTCGAGCATCGCGTCGTGCTTTCGCTGTTCGCGGTGTCCGGCCTCACGCACGCAGAGATCGCCGAGACGCTCGGCGTCCCCGAGGGCACGGTGTGGTCGCGGCTGCATCACGCGAAGCGCAAGCTCGGCGAGCTGCTGACGGCGCGCTAACCCACGCGCGGGAGGCGAGTTGGGGCTCGGCAGGTGTACGGTCGCGTCATGGCGGTGAGTCCCGACAAGCAGCTCGCGAGCTTCCTTGCGAAGTTCACACCGGCGATTGCGAAGACTGCGAAAGCGGCGATCGGCAAGCTCGGCAAGCTGATGCCGAACGCGACGCGGCTGGTCTACGACAACTACAACGCGCTCGTCGTCGCGTTCGCGGCCGCACCGAAGATGACCGACGTCATCTGCTCGATCGCGCTCTACCCGCAGTGGGTCACCCTGTTCTTCATGCGCGGCGCGACGCTGCCGGACCCGAAGCATCTGCTCGAAGGCGACGGCAAGCACATCCGCTCGATCCGGCTCGTGGACGGCGCCGCGATGCTCGATCGCCCGGGGGTGCGCGAGTTACTGCGCGAAGCTATCATGCGCGTCGACTTCCCGCGCGGCGCGAAACCCGCGCTCGAGATCCGCGCCGTCGTCGCGAAGCAGCGCCCGCGCCGGCCGGTTGTTCGACGCTGACGTCCCACTCCGGAGGCGATGCTCAGACCCTTCGTGTAGGGTGACTCGATGACGCGAGACCGACGCGTCCTACCGCACAACCTCGACGCCGAGGCCTCGCTACTCGGCGGCATCATCCTGCGCAACGAGCTGCTCAATCAGCTCGATACGCTCGAGGTCGACGACTTTTACGACCACAAGCACAAGGTCGTGTTCCAGGCGATGCGCAACTGCGAGACCGCCGGTCGACCGATCGACGTCGTCACGCTCGAGAACGAGATCGAGAAGACCGGCAAGCTCGACGCGATCGGCGGCATCGCGTTCCTCGGCGAGCTGACGCTGCGCGTACCGACCGCGGACAACGTGTTCGCGTACGCCGAGATCGTCACCGACAAGCACCAAGCGCGCAAGCTGATGCTCGCGTCGAGCGACATCCTCGAGCACGGTTACGAGGACAACCTCGAGGTCCGCGATTATCTCGACGACGCCGAGGCGAAGATCTTCGAGGTCACGCAACGCCGCGACAAGAGCGGGACCGAACCGGTCAAGGCGCTCGTCCGCAAGGTGTTCAGCTCGCTCGACGAGCGGTTCAACTCGCCCGATGGCATCACCGGCGTGCCGACCGGGTTTGCCGACCTCGACCTCCGCACTGCCGGCTTGCAACCGACCGAGCTCGTCATCCTCGCGGCGCGGCCGGCGATGGGTAAGACGTCGTTCGCGATGTCGCTCGCGCAGAACGCCGCGACCACCGGTGGCTGGCCGGTGCTCGTGTTCTCGCTCGAGATGTCGTCGACCCAGCTCGCCGAACGTATGTTGTGCTCCGAAGCGCGCGTCGACTCGTCGGCGTTGCGCCGCGGTCAGCTGCAGCGCCAAGACATGACGAACTTGACCTACGCGGCCGAGACGCTGTCGCGCGCGCCGATCTTGATCGACGATTCGCCCGCGCTATCGCTGCGCGAGGTTCGCGCGCGGGCGCGCCGGTTTCGCAGCGATCCACAGCTGTTTCCGCGCGACAACAGCGGCAAGAAGTTCGGGCTCATCCTGATCGACTACTTGCAGCTGATGCGCGGTTCGCCCCAGGCGGCGAAGGCGTCGCGCGAGCAAGAGATCAGCGAGATCTCGCGCGGCCTCAAGTCGCTGGCGAAGGAGCTGTCGTGCCCGGTGCTCGCGCTGTCCCAGCTCAATCGCTCGCTCGAGCAACGCACCGACAAGCGGCCGCAGCTGTCTGATCTTCGCGAGTCGGGAGCGATCGAACAGGACGCCGACGTCATCTTGTTCATCTATCGCGACGTCATCTACAACAAAGACACCGAGACGCCGAACATCGCCGAGGTCATCATCGGCAAGAACCGCCACGGCGCGACCGGCACGATCGAGACCCACTTCGAGGGCCGCTATACCCGGTTCGAGAACTTGTCGCAGCGCAGCGACGGGCCACCACCCGGCCACTGAGGGCCGGCGCCTCGACCTCGGCCAGCGTGAGGACGCAGTCGTAGATCTTCGCGTCGGCGATCGCGAGCGCACCCACGTGTTCAACGTAACGTGCGGTCCGGGTTACAATCGCGTCGTGCCGAACCCGCAGACAGGAGGCGTGCTCGACGCATTCCGCGTCGAAGGCACGATCGGCTCGGGGTCGATGGGCGACGTGTTTCGCGGCGTCGACATCGGGCTCAATCGCAAAGTCGCGATCAAGATCCTGTCGGAGAAGCACCGCGACAGCCGCGAGCTGCGCCAGCGCTTCGTGCGCGAGGGCCGCGCGGTCGCGGCGATCAGCCATCCGAACGTCGTCCAGGTGTTCGCGACTGGAAGCTACGACGACCGACCGTATATCGCCATGGAGCTGCTCGACGGCACCGACCTCGGCTCGGTCGTCGAGAAGACCGGCGCGCTGAGCTCGATCGAAGCCGCCCACGTGATCTTCGACGCCGCGCAAGGCCTGGCCGCCGCGGCGAAAGCAGGCCTGATTCATCGCGACGTCAAGCCGTCGAACCTCGTGCGGCTGACCGACATGCGCGTCAAGGTCACCGACTTCGGGCTCGCGAAGCCGGTCGATCCCGGCGCCGAGCCAGCGCTGACCGCGATGGGTGTCGTCGTAGGCACGCCCGACTACATCGCGCCCGAGCAAGCGCGCGGCGAAACGATCGACGAGCGGGTCGATATCTACGCGCTCGGCGGCACGCTGTACTTCTTGCTCACCGGGATCCCGCCGTTCCGCACCGGCCGGCCCGCCGACGACAAGTACCTCAAGGTCGTCGCGCGCCACCTGCGCAACCCGGCGCCCGAAGCGTGCGTCACCGTGTCGTCGGTCGATCGCGAGCTGTCCGACCTCGCGAAGCAGATGATGGAGAAGAAGCCGGCGGACCGACCGAGCTACAGCGAGCTGATCGCGCGCGCCGGCCAGATCATCGCGCGCCTCGATCCAGAAGCGGTGCCCCAGATCGTCGCGGTCACGCGCGAACGATCGCGGCCGAACACCGCGCCCGGACTATCGGGGCGGGCGCCGACCGGGCCCGGGGCGCTGCTCGGGTCCCAGCAGATCGCACCGTTGTCGCGCCCCCCGACCGCGCCGTCGGTGTTGCCGCCGGTCGGCTCGCCGTTCGGCCACTCGCTCGCGGCCAGCGACGCAGAGCCGACCCACGACGAGATGCCGGTGAGCCGCGGCGTCCCGGCCTGGCTCGTGCTGTTCACGATCGCGTGCATCGCGTTCTTCGTGATCGGCTTGGTGATCTATCTGCGCCGCGACGAGCCTGCGGCGACGGCCGCACCGGTCGGCGATGCGACGAAAGCGGCCGAGATGATCGTCGTCACTCACCCCGACGGCAGCAAGTGGTTCCAGCTCGACGTCCGGCCGGTCACGCTCGGCGAGTTCCGCCGCGTGTTCAAGGACCACAAGCAAAGCGGCGGCTCCGACGCGCCGGTGACGAGCGTGTCCTACGACCAGGCGCGATCGTACGCGGCGAGCCGAGGCGGCCGGCTGGTCCGCGACGACGAGTACGAGCGCGCGAGCACGCTGCCCGAGCTCGTCGTGCCCGAGGGCCTGTTCGACTGGATCGAGTCCGAGCCATCGCGGCTGTCCGGCGCGGATCCGATGAACGATCCGCCGAGCCGCCGGATCGCGCGCCGCCGAGGCCTCGTCGACCATCCGCATGACACCGGGCGTGCCGACGTCACGTTTCGGGTCGCGAAGGATATATAGTCCGTCGGCCATGAGCTCGGAAGTAGACCGGCTGGTCGAGATGATCACGCAACGCGTGCAAGCCCGACTCGGCTCGAGCCCGGCGGCGAAGCTCAACGTGCTGCCGCGCGATCGCGGCTCGTGCGACGACGATTCGGCGCCGGGCGAAGACTGCGCGAGCTGCGGCTCGTGCGTCGTGCGCCGGCCGTGGTCGGTGCGCGCGATGGAAGGCGCCGGCGCGCATCGCGTCGGTGCGATGCCCGGCGTCGGCGAAGTGCCCGCCGATCTCGCGAAGCTGATCGATCACACGCTGTTGAAGCCCGAGGCGACCCGCGACGAAGTGATCAAGCTGTGCGACGAAGCGCGCAAGTATCGCTTCGCCTCGGTGTGCGTCAACACGACTTGGGTGCCGGTGTGCAAGGCGCTACTATCCGGCACCGACGTCATGGTCTGCGCGGTCGTCGGGTTTCCGCTCGGCGCGATGTCCCCGACCGCGAAGGCGTACGAGGCGCGCGAGGCAGTCCGCCAAGGCGCCAAAGAGATCGACATGGTCATCAACATCGGCGCGCTCAAATCGCGCGACTACGAGACCGTGTTCGAAGACATCTGCCGCGTCGTCAAGTCGGCGGCGCCGGCGGCGGTCAAGGTCATCCTCGAGACGTCCGCGCTCGATCAACAAGAGAAGATCATCGCGAGCTCGCTGTCGAAGCTCGCGGGCGCCGCGTTCGTCAAGACGTCGACCGGGTTCGGCAAGGGCGGCGCGACGGTCGAAGACGTCGAGTTGATGCGCAAGGTCGTCGGCAGCGAGCTCGGCGTCAAGGCCTCGGGTGGCGTGCGCACCGTCGAGGATGTGCTCAAGATGGCACAGGCAGGCGCGAACCGGATCGGCGCGAGCGCGTCGGTCGCGATCGTGACGGGTAAGACTGACGCGAAGGCTAAAGGTTACTAGCCCCGAAGCGCCCCCGACGTTACCAGCCCCGGCGATTGCTGGCACTCCCGGTTTGTGACTACTGTTCGTCGGCATTGCTGCCAGTCCAGTTGATCCGCAAGAAACGCGACGGCGGCGCGCTCGACGACGCCGAGATTCGCGCGTTTATCGCCGGTGCCACGGACGGTTCGATCGCGGATTACCAAGTCGCGGCGATGCTGATGGCGATCGTGTGGCGCGGGCTCGATGACCGCGAGCTCGCGACCTGGGCGGACGCGATGACGCACTCCGGTGACGTCATCGACCTGTCGTTCATCGCTCGCGCGAAGATCGACAAACACTCGACCGGTGGCGTCGGCGACAAGATCTCGATTCCGCTCGCGCCTGCGGTCGCGGCGTGTGGGGTTGCGGTGCCGATGGTCTCGGGGCGCGGCCTCGGCCACACCGGCGGCACGCTCGACAAGCTCGAGAGTATCCCGGGGTTCCGCGTCGACTTGCCGGTCGAGCGGTTCGCCGAGCTCGTCGATCAACTGGGCGTGTGCCTGATCGGCCAGACCGCGCGGATCGCTCCCGCCGACAAGCGGCTGTACGCGCTCCGCGACGTCACTGGCACGGTCGAGTCGCTGCCGTTGATCGCGTCATCGATCATGTCGAAAAAGCTCGCGGAGGGCATCGACGGCTTGGTGCTCGACTGCAAGGTCGGGCGCGGCGCGTTCATGAAGACGATGGAGGACGCGCGCAAGCTATGCGGATTGATCAGCACGATCGGCCGCGGCGCGGGCAAGCGTGTGACGTGCGTGCTCACCGACATGGACGCGCCGATCGGGCGAACGATCGGCAACGCGCTCGAGATCCGCGAGTCGATCGAGATCCTGCGCGGCGGCGGACCGCGCGATACGCGCGAGCTGGTCGAGGTGCTCGGCGGCGAGATGCTCTTGCTCGGCGGCGTTGCTGCGGATGCGGCGGCCGGCCGGGCCGCGATCGCGAAGGCGCTCGACGATGGCTCGGCGCTCGACAAGTTCCGCGCGGTCGTCGCGGCTCAAGGCGGCGAGCCGAAGGTGTGCGACTCGCCCGGCAGCGTATTGCCAAAGCCGAAGCATCGAGACGAGCTAGCGCTTTCACCCGGTCGGGTCGTGGCGATCGACAGCGAGGCGCTCGGCATGGCGGCGCTGCTGCTCGGCGCGGGCCGACGCGAGGCGAAGGACTCGATCGATCCGTCGGCCGGGCTCGTCATCGACGCGTACCTCGGCGAGCTGATCGAGCCGGGAGCTGCGCCCCAGATCATGCTGCACCACAGCCTGGCGCCGGAAGATGGCAGGGTCGCCGAGGCGCGTGCGATGATTTCGGCAGCCTTCGTGATCGCCCCCGCGGACCAACCGGCTCCTGCCCTGCGCACGTCGCGGATCCTCGAGGTCTTGCGATGAGCGGGCTTTTCGACGAGCTGCAAACAGCGGTCGCAGCGGTGCGCGCACGCGTCGCGGGTCCGAGCTCGCGCGGCGTCGCTGATGCCCCGAAGGTCGGGCTGATCCTGGGCTCGGGCCTCGGCAGCTACGCCGACGGCATGCACGACGCGTCGTCGATCGACTACGCGGACATCCCCGGGTTCGCCGCGTCACACGTCCCCGGCCATCGCGGCCGACTCGTCGTTGGCGAGCGCGCCGGCGTGCAGTGCGTAGCGATGCAGGGCCGCATCCACATGTACGAGGGCCACAGCGCGGCTCAGGTCGCGTTTCCCGCGCGCGTGCTCGTCGCGCTCGGGGCGAAGGTGCTGATCGTGACGAACGCGGCCGGCGGCCTCAACCCGCGCTGGACTCCCGGCACGCTGATGTTGATCCGCGATCACATCGACATGTTGCGAGATCACGCGCTGCGCGGTCCAAACGACGACCGGATCGGCCCGCGGTTCCCCGACATGACGCGCGCGTACGCACCGGAGCTGCGCGCGATCGTGAAGGAGACCGCCGCCGCCGCGCAGATTCCGCTCGAGGAGGGCGTCTACGTCGCGATGCCCGGCCCGACCTACGAGACGCCGGCCGAAGTGAAGATGCTGCAGACGCTCGGCGCCGACGCGACCGGAATGTCGACCGTGCCCGAGGTCGTCGTCGCGCGCCATATGGGGGCTCGCGTCATCGGCATCTCGTGCATCACGAATCAAGCGGCCGGAATCAGCGGCCAAACGCTATCGCATGACGAGGTCACGCAGACCGCAGCGCGCGTGCGCTCGACGTTCGTCGCGTTGATCGATCGAATCCTCGCCGCGCTCGTCGCTCGCGGAGAGCTGACGTGACCTGGTCGCCGCTCGAAGCGCGCGCACTCGCGGTGCGCGATCACGCCTACGCGCCGTATTCGAAGTTCAAGGTCGGCGCGGCGGTGCGGATGAGCGGCGGCGAGTACGCCGCTGCGAACGTCGAGAACGCGTCGTATCCGCTCGGCGTGTGCGCGGAGCGCAACGCGATCGCTGCGGCAGTCGCAGCCGGTGCGCGCGAGCTCGAAGCGGTCGCGGTGTGCACCGAGTCGTCGCCGCCGAGCTCGCCATGCGGTGGTTGTCGCCAGGTGCTGTTCGAATTCGCGAAGGATCCGACGAAGGTCGTCGTCACCGCGTTCAACCCGGCCGGCGAGCGCCGCAGCTGGACTCTCGCCGAGCTGCTCCCGGATGGGTTCCGGGGCAGCGAGCTTCCCTAGATGAGCGAGGTCGTCTTCCGCGGCGGCACGATCGTCACGATCGATGCAGAGCATCGCGTGGTCGCGGGCGACGTCGCGATCGTCGACGGCGCGCTCGCACAGGTCGGCGGCAGCTACACGCCGACGAGCGGCGACTACTCGATCGTCAATTGCGCCGGCTGCGTCGTGATGCCGGGCTTGGTCCAGGCCCACGTCCACACCGTGCAAACGCTCGCACGCGGCCGCGCGGACGACCTCGAGCTCCTCGGTTGGTTGCGCGAGGTGATCTGGCCGTACGAGGCGGCGCTCGACGAGGATTCGGCAGGCGCGGCCGGTGAGCTCGCGTGCGCCGAGCTGTTGCTCGGTGGCACGACCGCGATTCTCGACATGGCGACGGTTCGCCACACCGATGCGATCTTCCGCGCCGCGGAGGCCTCCGGGATTCGCGCGACGATCGGCAAGGCGATGATGGACGCGCCCGATCCGTACATCCCGGCGGGGTTGCGCGAAACGACGCGATGGTCGCTCGACGAGTCGGCGCGATTGATCGACGCCTGGCACGGCGGTGCCGACGGTCGCCTGCGCTACGCGTATGCGCCTCGGTTCGCGTTGTCGTGCACCGACGAGCTGCTGCGTGAGGTCGGGGTCCAAGCGAAGGCGCGCGGCGTCGGCATCCACACCCACGCGAGCGAGAACACCGGCGAGATCGCACTCATTCGCGAGCGGTTCGGCAAGTCGAACATCGAAGTGCTCGATGGCTTCGGCCTGCTCGGCCCGCATGCGTGCATCGCCCACTGCATTCACCTGTCCGACGCCGAACGCGCGCTGCTCGCCGCTCGCGGTGCGCACGTCTGCACGTGCCCGTCGTCAAATCTCAAGTTGGCGTCGGGCGTGTGCCCGGTCCCCGAGCTGATCGCGGCCGGCGTGTCGGTCGCGATCGGTGCCGACGGCGCGCCGTGCAACAACAACCTCGACGGCTTTCACGAGCTGCGGCTGACCGCGCTGCTCCACAAGCCGCGCGTCGGCCCGCGCACGCTACCCGCGGCCGAGGTCGTGAGGCTCGGCACGATGGGCGGCGCGACCGCGCTCGGCCTCGCCGATCAGATCGGCTCGCTCGAGGTCGGCAAGCGCGGCGA
>CAZDGY010000194.1:0-9212 GCA_964504685.1 uncultured Kofleriaceae bacterium
CGACGTCGACGCCGAAGGCGAGGGCAGCCGGTTCAAGTCGATGCTGACGAACGCGCTCGGCATCGGCCACGAGTGCAAGGTGTCGACGTTCCTCGTGCCGATCGCAGACGGTGATCGGTTCTTGCTGTGCAGCGACGGCATCACCGAATACATCAAGGAAGCCGAGATCGGCGAGGTGCTGACTCAGCAGCCGAGCCCGGCGCGCTCGGCGCAGAAGCTGGTCGAGCTCGCGCTCGCTCGCGGCGGCGGCGATAACGCGACCGCGTTGGTCGTGCGCGTGGTCGAAGCGGGCGAGACCGCACGGTCGGTCGAGGAGCTGCGCAAGGATGACGCGGTGATCGCGTCGTGTCCGCTCTACGCGAAGCTGTCGCCGCAACAGCGGTTGCGCGCGCTGCGGATCGCATTGCCGCGGGAGTATGCGGCCGGTGCGAGCGTGCCGGCTCAAACGCTCGGCGACCGCGTCGCCTGGGTCATCGTCGAGGGTGAAGTCGATCAGGACGCGTTCACGCTCTCGGCCGGAGCGGTGATCTATCCCGAAGCGCTGCTCGCCGATCGTCCGTTGCCCGACAAGGACGGCCTCGCGGTCGCGCGCGGCGAGCTGCGCCTGCTCGCGATTCGCGCCGACGATTTCGGCGAGCTGTGCGAAGACGATAGCGAGCTCGGCGAAGCGCTGCTCGGTGCGCTGGCGGCAGAGCTCGGCACGAAGCGACCCGGGCGCGGCGCCGGGCCGATCGCGTCGCCGACCGCGGCGGTCGATGCGCGCGGGCCCACCGATCCGGGCGGTCACGCGAAGGTCGGCGGCGACGACGCGACGATTCCTCCGCCGGTCGCGCGGCCCACCGTCGAGCGGGCGTCGACCGAGCCGGCGCGTCCGAGCGCGAACCGATTCTACGCCCGCGGCACGACCCCGCCGGGCGGCAAGCTGATCGTGCCGGCGGCTGACCGCGCCGCGACCGAGGACGCGCTCGACCGCGCACTCACCGAGATCACGGTCGAGCGTAAGCCGGTGTCGGCGGGCACGAAGCCCGAGGACAAGGCGAGGGTCGAGAGTGCGAAGACCGAGGTTCGTCAAGCGCTCAAACGGCCGGAGCCGGTCAAACCCGAGCCGGTCAAGCCGGTCGTGATGCCGCCGAGCGACCCCGAGATTCACATCGAAGAGTTCGTCGAGATGGAAGCGGACGAGCCGAGCACCGAAGAGATCGACCTGCTCAAGCAGGCGTCGGCCGACGCGACCGCCCAAGTCGCCGATGCGGTCGTCCAGAACGTGCATCGCGCGCCGACCAAGCCATCGCCGATCGAAGTCGAGGACGAGAGCTCGCCCGAGATCACGCTGACCCGCCACGAGCATTCGGAGCCGGAGATCGTGATCTCGAAAGATCGCGCCGCCGGCGACGATGACTAGGCTCTTTAGTCGTGCGCTGAGATCTCGCACTCGGTGAGCTGCAGTCGCGCGGAGTCCTTGTCGCCGGCCGACGCGACGACCGCGTTGACGTCGAGCTTGAGCTTGGCTTGGCCGATCTTCATCGCCGCGTGGCGGAACTCGGTCACGGCGTCTTGCCCGCCCTTCATCTTGCAGTCGATGTACGGCGTCTCCGCGCCGGCGGGCGAGAAGCTGACCGCGTCATTGCCTTGGCCGAAGAACGAGCAACCGGTGAACGCGTACTTCTTTCCGGTGATCGCCTTCGCCGCGGCGGCGGTGTCCGCCTTGACCGAGTCCTTCGTGAGATCGAGGTGAGCCCCGTTGGCCTTGTCGAGGTCGGCACTGAGCGTCGTCAGCGCCTTGACGTCGCACGCGACGGCGTCGGCCCCCTTCGACTTGCCACAGCCAGCCATCGCGACGATCGAGATCAACGCCAGATTCATGTTCTTCATGAACGCCGCGGTACCACTCGGCGCGGAACGCGCTCAACGAATAGAATCGGCCGTTACGGACGCGAGTAGTCGGTGAGATCCATCGCGACGTCTCCGAGCTCGGTGTGCGCGATGACCTTGAGCGGCACGCGGTCCGCGTCGTCGGACAACCACACCGAAAACGTGCGCGCTGGTGTGTCGGACTCGGGCGTGAGGTTCGGTCGCACGCGAAATGACGAGCCGTCGTAGCGCACCGCGCGACGATTGCCGAGCACCGAGCCGATCTGCTCGTCTCCGACGTAGTGCACGTCGACGCGCCACAGCCGCCGGCCGCCGATCACGAACACCGAGCGCGAAGCTCCGGGCGCCGGCTTCCAGCTGCGGATCTCGGCCATCGCCGAGTGAGTGTCGAGCGCGGCGGTCGTGCCGAACTGGACGCGATAGCTGTGCGCCGGCTCGCCGTCGCGCGCGAACGTGACGTCGGCAGCGCTACCGGTAAACTTCGCGGTCGCGGTCGTGCGTTTTTCGTCGAGCTCGACCACGGTGTCGAGCTGCAGCGGGCGACCGGTGTCGGCGTCGATCGTCGTCGTCGCCTCGTCGGTGAGATGCTTGAGGAGCGCGGCGGCGCCGGTCGTTTCGGCGCGCGAATGCACGACGATCGCGCGATGGCCCTCGAACGTGCCGATCTCACCGACCGCGAGTTGCGCCTCCCCGGCGCGGATACCGGCGAGCTTGACGTCGAACGCCATCGTCTCGCCGGGATTGAGCCCGAGCTCGACGTGCGGAACGACGACCGCGGGGCCTGCGACGGGCGCCGACGGCAACGTCATCGCTTCGGCGCCTGCGCAGCCGGCGAGCGCGATCAGAGCCAGTCGCCTCATCCCCTAAGAATGGCCGAATCGCCGCCGAGGGCAAGAGTGGTACGGTGTGGGCATGGGCGCCGTTGCGCACGGCAAGTCTCTTGGCCGCGTTGGAGTGACGCTCGGCGACCCCGCCGGCATCGGCCCCGAGATCGTGGCTGCCGCGATCGCCGGCCTGACCTCGCCGTGGCGCGAGCGGATCATCGTGTTCGGCGATCGCGTGCCTCTCGAACGCGGCGCGCGCGCGATCGGCGTCTCGTTGCCCGCGCTCGAAATCGTGGGTGACGGGGCGGGCGACGCGGCGGTCGCGGGGAAGCCCGACGAAGCTTGCGGCGCGGCGCAGGTCGGCTATCTCGAAGCCGCGGTCGCGGCAGCGGCGCGTGGCGAGCTCGCGGCGATCGTGACCGCACCGATCTCGAAGACCTGGGCACGACGCGGAGGCTTCGCGTTCCTCGGCCACACCGAGATGCTCGCCGAGCGGCTCGGTGCGAAAGACGTCGCGATGTTCTTCGTCGGCCCGAAGCTCAAGGTCGCGCTCGCGACCGTGCACCGCCCACTCGTCGACGTCGTCAACGAGCTATCGACCGCTCGGATCCGCACGGTCATCGAGCTCGTCGTCGCGAGCCTCGCACGCGATTTCGGCCGGCCGGCGCCACGGATCGGCGTCGTCGGGCTCAACCCGCACGCCGGCGAAGACGGCCTGCTCGGCGACGAGGACGCCGAGATCATCGCGCCCGCGCTCGTCGGCCGCTGCGGCGACGCGGAGCTCGCCGGCCCGCTCGTGCCCGATGCCGCGTTTCGCGATCACCTCCACGGCCGTTACGATGCGGTCATCGCGATGTATCACGACCAAGGCTTGATCCCGGTCAAGCTGATCGACTTCGACGAATCGGTCAACGTCACGCTCGGGTTGCCGATCGTGAGGACGTCGCCGGATCACGGCACCGCGTACGACATCGCAGGCAAAGGCATCGCACGCGCGGTGTCGATGCAGCGCGCGCTCGCGCTCGCGTTCGAGATGTTGGGCCGCCGCTAGAGCCACGACGTCACTTCGGCGAACGCGGCGACAACGTACATGTCTTCATGTCGAGGTCAGACTCGCCGATTCGCACGGTCGCGCCGACTATAGCCTGGCGTGCGCGTGGGCTACGCGCCAGGACTTCCCAACAGCCACAGCTCGCCGCCGTCGCGTTCGCCGGCGACGACGTAGCCGCAGCGCTCGGCGACGCGCTTGCTCGCGACGTTCTCGCGCGTGATCACGAGCTCGATACGGGTCGCGCCGAGGTCGGTCTTCGCCCAGGCGGTGAGCAACTCGAGCGCCTGCGTCCCGATTCGCCGGCCGCGCTCGTTCGGCATCACCATGTAACCGAGCTCGACGGTGTGCGTCGCTTGATCGATCGCGGCGGCGACCGCGGCACCGACGAACGTGTCGCCATCGAGGATCGCAAATGCTTCGCGCGTGCCGTCGAGCCGGCCGGCTTCGTAACGCTCGATCCACGCGATCGGCGCGTTGCGGGGCACGCGGGTGAACCGTTGGACGTCGGGGTCGCGCGATAGCTCGCGCACTGCGGCGGCGTGGTCGCGAGTGAGCAAGACGAGCCGCACGCCTAGTACAGCGCGCGCAGCGCTTCGCTGTCCGAGATGATGACCTTGCGGCCCTCGGTCGCGATCAGCCGTTTGCGTTTGAATTGCGACAGGGTGAGTGACACGGTCTCGCGCGTCGACCCGATCAGGTTCGCCAGCTCCTGGTGCGTGATCTTCAGCGCGACGAGCGTCCCGCGCGCGTCGTCGACGCCGTACTCGGCGGCGAGCTTGACGAGCAGCTCGGCGAGCTTGCTCGACACGTCGCGGAAGACCAGCGCCTCGACTTTGTTCTCGAGCTCGCGGCGGCGCACGATCATCAGCCGCGTCATCGCGAGCCCGAGCGCCGGATGCGCGTGGATCAGCTCTTCGTAATGGACGCGATCGATCTCGGACAGCAGCGCGTTCTCGACCGCTTCGGCCATCTCGGTGCGCGGGCCGCCGTCGAGCAAACAGCTGTCGCCGAACAGCTCGCCGGGCCCGTGATAGGCGAGGGTCAGCGATTTGCCATCGCGAGTGACCTTGCTGACCTTGATCCGGCCGCCGTGGACGAGGAACAGCGACTTGCCCGGATCGCCGGGCAGGTAGATCACGTCGCGGCGCCTCGCCTCGCGCAGCTCGACGCGCTCCGCCATCCGCGCGATCGCGTCGGGGCCGAGCTCCGCGAGCTGCGGGACCTTTCGCAGATACCAGAGCACGCGCTTCGGGTCGGGCACGCCAGAAGTGTAGCAGCGCTTTCATCTGGCGGGCGGTTGTCGTGCGGATTACTACAGCCCCCGCGATCGCGAGCTTGCCGACACTGGCCAAGACACCACGTCCATCGCCACGGTCACCGCGATCAGCGCCAGGACCAGGCAGACCTCGGGCGAGGCGCTGACCGTGTCCACGACCGGAGTGAGCGCATTGCGCCGCAGGCCGATCGCGATCGCGTTGTTGAGGATGTGGGCGACCATCGTCGGCACCGCCGAGTCGGCGCGTTGCGCGATCACACCGAGCAGGATGCCGAGCGTGAACGTCGGCGCCGCCTGGATCACCGACAGGTGGTAGGCCGAGAACACCGCGGCCGATGCGAGCGCGGCGACGACCAGCGGCATGACCCGCCCGAGCGAGCGAACGAGCACACCGCGAAACACGATCTCCTCGCACAGCCCAGGCAGTACGGCGAGGACCAGCAGGGTCGGCCCGATCGGCGATTCGTCGACGATCGGCGCGAGGTTGTCGTGATGGTGGTCGGACAACAGCCAAGCGTCGAGCAACAGATTCGCGTACCACGCGGTCGCGCCGACGAGCAGCGCGGCGACGAGGTGGCGCATCCGCGGCCAGCGCAGGCCGAGCGCCTCTGCGGTCAGCCCACTCGCGCGCATCGCGACGAACGGCACGCCGGTCAGCACGGCGTAGCTGAGGGTCATCCCGACCAGCGGGGGCAGCCCGACGAGCGGGCTCGCGATCTGAAACGCGTAGAAGCTCGCCATCGCGATCGCGACGACTGCGAGCGCCACGATCGGCGGGAAGGCCGCGCCGAGCGGCTCGTGATAAGACAACGGTGTGCGTGGCTCGCTCGGGATCGTCATCGGCCTCGGCGTCGGAGCAGGCGCAATGTATCTCGCGCTGCGCCCGCCGTGGGCCGGACACTCCGCCGCTGCCGCGCCGGCCGACGCTGCGGTGGTCGCCTCGGCGCCGAGCGATGCCGGGGTGAAGAAGCCGAAGCCGCGGCGCCATCACCCGGGCGGCGGCAACCCGAACGGCGGTGGCGCGGCGCAGACCGGCGACGACACCGGCTGGGGCGGCAGCGATACGATCACGGACGTCGGGCCGCAGCTCGTGCAACTGTCAGCAGGCGATCGCGCGCTCGAGTGGCGCGGCGATGACACCTCGCCGCCGGCGCAAAAGATCGACATGAACAGCGACGCGCGCTCGCTCAGCCAAGAAGAAATCCAAGGCGTGATCTCGAGTCAGTCGGGCGGCGTCGGCAACTGCGTCGTCCAAGCCGCGACCAACACCGATCTCAAGGGCACGATCACCGTGCGAATGATCGTCGACGGCTCGGGCCACGTCACGAAGAGCAAGCTTCAGGCGCCGAAGTATCTGCTCGATCACGGCGTGCTCGCGTGCTCGCAGCGCGCGCTCGGCAAGATGCACTTTCCGTCGACCGGCGCCGCGACGCTCGTGACGATGCCGATCGAGCTGACCGTGACGAACTAAGGTCAGCGCGACGCGCGTGTCGCGGACGAGTCGCCGGTTCTCGCGTAGCTGCGTGAAATCGCGATCGGCACGGCGCGTGAACTGCGGCGGCGGACATGCACCGCATCGCGACGACTGTCCTGTGCTGTTTCGCGCCACATATCGCGTTTGGCGACACGACTCCAACGCTGCACGATCCGCTCGGCGTGATGCTCGGCGTGGGTTACACGCAGATCGGTGACACCGGCTATGGCATCCCGAACTCGGACTCGACGGTGGAATCGTCGACGGGCGTCGCGTTCGACGCGATGGTTCTCGCGCGGGTTGCGAGTCGAATCGGGATCGGGCTCCGGTTCGCGACGGCGAGCTCGACGAGCTACCAGCAGGTGTGGAGCTGCGACAACGTGCTCGGCAGTTGCACGTACATGACCTACGACTCACAGCCGATGGATGTCGCGGTCACGGCGCAGTACGTCGACGGGCGGTTGTGGGTCGCGCCGTGGATCGGCGAGCACTTCACGATCGGGTCGGCGCACTTGACCTCGGGCGGACCCGCCACGTCGTTTCAAACCTCCGACTTCATGATGCTCGGCATCACCGCCGGGATCGACATCGTCGACATCGACCACAACAAGCTCGGCGTCTACGTCGACTATCACCACGGCATCGATCGCACGCCGGTCTATGACGGGAACGATCCGCACTTCACGAACTGGAGCGCGGTCACCGTCGGGCTCGCGTTTCGCAGGTAGTTAGCCCCCTAAAGGGATTCCTTCGCCTCAAGGACATCGCGTCCTTGCTTCGCCGGACGCGACGCGATCAATGGCGGCTCAGTCGCTGAGCGCGGCGTTGTAGTACGCGTCTTCTGGGCTCGACACGTACAGCTCGTAGGTCTGCAGCTTGAGCTCGGCCGGCACGGCGAGGTCGACGCGGAACGTGCCATCGGCGCCGGTCTTCGCGTAACCGAGAAACGACTCCTGGCGACCGTGGCCGCCCGCCGGTGCGATGTAGATATCCACGAGGTGGTCGGCGAGCGGCTTCTGCCCGATGTTCGCGATGCCCTCGACATGGATCGCGTCGCCGCGATACGCGTGCGCGTCGGCGAGCGTGATCGCGAGGCGCGGCGTGGGCTTCGCCGGATTCGGCGCGACCGCCGGCAGCCCAGGGTTCGGCGAGATCCGATTGTTCGGATCGTCGCTGCCGTTGCCGGCGAGCGCGCTCGAGCCCGAGCCCGAGCCGGCGCCAGAGCCCGGACCGAACGCGCCACTCGGCGGCGCCTGGTCGAGCGGGCGATCGCGATCGGCGACTTGCTGATCGGTGATGTCACCGGCGAGCTGGGTGTGCATGTTGCGATACGAGTCCGGCTTCGCGAACGGATCCGCCGCGCGCGGGCGGTGCAGGGTCTTGTCCTTGCCGTTCTGGACTTCGAGCTTTGGCGACGCGCCGCCGAGGTCGATGCGTTGCCAGCCGCGGTCGGGAAACCAGACTTCGACGAACGCGTGCGCTTCGTTGCTGACGAACCGAGTCGGAATCCCGATCTGGTTCGCGGTGATCATGAACGCGAACGAACGGTGGCGGCACACGCCGGCTTGGTTGTCACATAGGTCGCGATACGTGTTGCCGGTCGGGTTGGTGATCGTCTTCGGCGTGAACCCGCGAAAGTATCCGACGAGGCGGTTGAACACGACGCCGAGGTCCATGTCGCGATCGAGCCCGAGCTTGCCGAGTGTCACGTTCGCTTCGCGCTCGACGTCGGGCGGCAGCGTGACCTTGACCTCGGGCGGAGCAGCCTTCGCGACATCGCGCACGCGCATCGGCGTCCGCGGCAGCGATGGTGCGAAGTAGCCGGCGTCGGCGTCGACGTAGAACACGAGGCGGTACGTGCCGTGCGCGTACGACTCGTCGGTGCGGACGAAGAAGTTGTCGGCGCCATCCTTGTCGAAGGACACCGGGATCTTCGGGCTGGTCTCGTACGACAGGATGCGCATGTCGGGCGCGACGCTCGGCAGCGCCACTTCGACGCCCGGCTTGAGATCGACGAGCACCGAGCCCCAGAAGCGATCGCGCGTCTTGTCGGTGGCGCCGCCGACCGGGACGCCGACCCGGGTGTCGTGGCTGATCACCATGGTGTAGTCGGGCGCCACACCGTCGAGCGCCGACATGCGCTTGAACGGCAACACGTCGGGGTTGAACACGCTCGCGTAATGCAGCGTCGGATCGGCGCCGGTGTTGGTGTCGAGCGCCAGCGTGGTGTCGCGATCGGTGGCGAACCCGCCTGTGCCGAGCACGGGCTCCGGTTTCGGACCGCCGGTGTCGGGATCGGTCGATAGCGACGGCTTGGGCAGTCGCTTGTCGCCGGTGATGATCGCTTGCGGATTCGAGCCCGGGGTCGTGCCGCCGATCGTCGGCGTCGGCGTTGCGCCGGCCGGCAGAAAGTCCTCGTGCAACATCGGATGCGGCGCCTGGGCGACCGCCAAGCCGGCGGCGCCGGCAGCGACGACTATCAAGGCCGTGACCGTGCGCCCGCGCATCGCCACATCATGACACGGCGAGGGCCGATGTACCCGCGGTACGATGGCCGCGATGGGGATCAGCGCCGCGAGCGCGACCGCCGGACGGCTCGCCGGTGGTGCGGTCGTCCGCCCGGCCGAACGCGCGTTGGTCGCGGCCGCCGGGGTGGTGTTCGCGCTCGCAAGCGCGGGAGCGGCGATGACCGGCGCCGCCGCCGATGCGCTGTTC
>CAZDGY010000195.1:0-9204 GCA_964504685.1 uncultured Kofleriaceae bacterium
GGCGGACCCCGCCGTCGCAGCTTGCGGCGTCGCCCGCGTGTGGAACTGGGCGCTCGGCAAGACCGACATCGTCGACGCTCTCGAGACGGTGCCGAACGACACCATCCAAGCCGAGATCGACGCGTTCACCTCGGGCGGCTTCAAGATGAAGGACCTCATCTACGCCGTCTACACCAGTGACGACTTCGTCAAGTTCTAAGGAGGCCACCATGACCAAAATTGGATACACCCTGGCGATCCTGGTCGCGTCCGTGGCCCCTGCTTGCACGGACGATCTGACCCCACCCAATCTCCCGCCCGCGGGGTCAACGTCCGGCGGATCCGGAACCACGTTCGACCACGACAACGACGGAATCTCTCCGTGGGACCTGCTTCAGCGTATCGAAGTGGAAGGCCCGCCGAGCTTCACCTCGCACATGCATAGCTGCCCGAAGGTTCGGGTCGCTACGCTGGGCAACATCCTCACCTCGCTCGGTATGAACCGCGCGAACACGGTCGCGCTGTCGGCCGGCGAGCTCTACAACGACGGGCAAATCGCGCTCGGGATTGCGAACTTCCCGAACCGCATCCGCGAGAACCTCGGCATCACGACGTCGGGCGCCTCGAAGGAGTTCGACATCTTCGCGGCCGGCGCGCCGGAGACGATGGCCTCCATCACCGCAGCCACCGGCGCTATCGCCACTCGCTGCCCCGGTGTTCAGCTGTTTGACACCAGCGGTAACTGCACGCCGAGCGGCGTCAGCTGCATCATCGGTGTGCCGGCGTCAGCGACCGAGTTGGACCTTTGCAACCTGACGGTCCAACGCGCGTCGACCCCGGCTATCGGACAACAGCTAGCCGTCGCAGCCATGCTGGCTGCGGCTTACACCTGCGAGTAGGAGACACCCACCATGGCTAAATCACCTTTTGCTAAGCGCGAAGAGCGCACGGAGCTCACCCGCCGTGCCCTCATCAAGTGGAGCGTGGCTGCAGGTGCAGCGCTGGGCGTCTCCCGCTCGAAGATCTTCGACATC
This sequence comes from uncultured Kofleriaceae bacterium, assembly GCA_964504685.1. Lineage (GTDB taxonomy): Bacteria > Myxococcota_A > Polyangia > Haliangiales > Haliangiaceae > JABFXX01. Next base: position 1,014 of record CAZDGY010000195.1, read on the forward strand.
CTCGAGAAGACGGCCGGGAAAAGCGTAGCCGAAGCGGCTTCTGCTGCGCTCACCCACCGCTACGTCGGCATCGCCGCCGGTAACGGCGGTCTCGCATGGTTCACTTCGTTCTGGCCACAGAACGCTGCGGCCGCTGCGAACAACCCGAACTACGCGGTCAAGCCCGGCTCGTCGCTGATGGCCGGCACGAAGAACCCGCTTACGGTTACCGCTGACACCCCGTGGATGAGCATCCCGGCAGCGAACCAAGTGACCGCGTTCCAGTGCGGCAACAACGAGACCCACACGCAACAGCCGCAATCGCCGGTGAGCCTCAACGGCTCGAACATCTGGTCGGTCGTGAGCGCGTTGCAAGCCGGTGCGTCGGCGGTCATCCCGCTGATCACCATCGGTAACGTCGACGTCGGCACCGCGGCAGGCGCGGCCCGTCCGTCGAACGTGAACAACGGCGACGGCATCGTCGGCTTGTTCAACAGCGCGGCCTCGCGCGCTGGCGGCTTGCTGTCGAACCCGGCGGATGCGTCGCTGTACAAAGCGCACTACGACGCGTTCACGCAGCTCAACCGCGCTGCGAACCGCTCGACGACGAAGATCAGCTACACGTCGGCGTCCGGCGCGGCTGGCTTCCTCGGTACGAACTTGTCGGCGGCGCTGTCGATTACCGCCGCTGACCTCACGCGGTACGGCATCAACGGCAACACGCGCTCGAACGTGTCGGATATCGGCCGCGCGCTGATCGTGACGGTGAAGGCGTTCAAGATGGGCTTGACCAACGCGGTCATCCTCCCAGCGATGGACGACGACCCGCACGGCGCGTTCGACGGTGGCGACATCAACATCGTCCCTGGCCAGCTCAAGGGCGTGTTCGACGGCTTCATGAACGACCTCGCAGCTACGGTCGACGACGCGTCACAACTCGCACTGTCCGCGGACACCGTGATCTCGGTCCACGGCGATACGACGAAGGACGCGTTGACGGCGACGGGCTGGCCGGACGGCACGGCGAACAACAGCAACACCGTGTTCTGCTACAGCGCAGGCGAGCTGAACTCCGGTTGGTACGGCGGTCTGACGATTGCCAACAACAAGGCCACGGCGCAGGGCTTCGACAACACCGGCGCCACGACCGCGTACAACGGCACGATGACGGCCACCTACGCGACGTCTGCAATCGCGTACGCGGTCGCTAAGCGAGATGATCGCGCGGTCGGTGCATTCGAGAACGGTCTCATCACCGTCTCGGCCGGCATCGGTAAGCCGCCGACGGGAACCTGAAACGAATCGACTCGGTTCGATCTAAACGGCGCCAGCTGGACCACCAGCGGCGCCGTTTTGGTTTTTCGGCTACGCTTGCGACCGTGCGCGGTTTGCTGTTCGTCGCCTGCCTGACCGCGTGGGCTTGTGGCCATCACGACGAGCCCAAGCCAAAGCCGTCGCTGTCGGTCGACGACGACGCACGCGAGCAAGCGCGGTTCGACGCCGAGCGCCATCCCGAGAAGGTGGTCGAAGCGCTCGGCCTGCATCCTGGCTCGCGCGTCGCCGACGTCGGCGCCGGCTCGGGCCTGTTGACCGTGCATCTCGCACGCGCGGTGGCACCGAACGGAAAGGTCATCGCGACCGATATCGACGGCGCGGTGCTCGACTTGCTCGCCCATCGGCTCGAGGTCGCGGGGTTATCAGACGTCGTCGAGCGTCGAGTGGTCGCCGCAGACGCGCCCGAGCTCGAGCCGAACACCTACGACGCGATCTTGCTCGCCGAGGTCGACCACTACTTCAAGGATCCCGTGGCGTGGCTCACATCCGCACAAGCCGCGCTCAAGCCGGGCGGGCGAATTGTGATCTCGAACCGGATCTACCACCGCGTGCAATCGATGGAAGCGGCGCGCAAGGCAGGGCTCGTGCTAGCTTCCGAATCGACACCGGTTCCGACGCACTTCATCGCGGTGTTCGTTCGACCCGACGCCGCGACCCATCCGGGAGACCACAAATGACGAGCTCGAACGCCCTGTTGATCGTCGGCACCGCCGCGCTGCTCGCGGGCTGCCCGAGCCACGGCAATCCCAAGGTGTTGTGGCTCGCCCCCGATGCGGCCGAGACCAAGGTCAAGCTCGTCGACTCCGACCCTGGCCCTTATTGAGCACCTGGTGTGGGGTCCGGCGGATCCCAAGAAGCTCCATTCGACCTCGAGGCTAGCGTCCCCGCTGGCATGTATCACCTCGTGCTCGATAGCGTGATCATCGCGTCGGTCGACGTGACGTACGATCTGATCTGGCGGCGCGGCAGCACCGATACGACGCTCGCGGAGTGGACGATGCACTTCGACCCGAAGGGCGGCGGCGACTTCTCGGCGACCGCCTATGAAGTCGATGAACCTGCGCAGGCGATCGACTACGAGAGCGGCGACCAATTCGTGTTTCGCTATACCGGCGCGAACACGTCGAGCACCGAGGCGTACATCCCGAACGGCGACGGCGCGTTGTCGCAGGGTCGCGATCCGAACATCACGTTGCCCGAGTAAACCTATCTCGGAGACCACAATGACGACCTCGAACACCCTGATCCTCGTCGGTGTCGCCGCGCTGCTCGCCGGCTGCCCGGGCAATCCAAGAGTGTTGTGGCTCGCGCCCGATGACGGCGAGGCCAAGGTCAAGCTCGTCGATTCCGAACCTGGGACCTTCTGAGCGCCCGGTGTGGGGTCCGGCGGATCCCAAGAAGCTCCATTCGACCTCGAGGGTAGCGTCCCCGCGGGTACGTACCATTTCGTGCTCGATGGCGTCATCGAAGCGTCGGTCGACGTGACCTTCGACCTGATCTGGCGACGCGGCAGCACCGACACGACGCTCGTCGAGTGGACGATGCACTTCGACCCCAAGGGCGGTGGTGACTTCTCGGCGACCGCGTACGAGGTCGATGAAGCCACGCAGGCGATCGATTACGAGAGCGGCGACCAGCTCGTGTTTCGCTACACCGGCGCGAACACGACGAGCACCATGGGATACATCCCGAACGGCGATGGCGCGTTGTCGAAGGGTCGCGATCCGAACATCACGTTGCCGCAGTAACTACTCCTCGACGTAGTCGAGATCGACCGCGAACGTCTCGCGCATCTTCGCAAGCCCGGCGAAGCCGACGCCGAACGCAAGCACGCCAACCGCGATCGCCGCGCCGACGATGCTCAAGCCTGCATACCTCTGGAACAGACCATAGACGCCGGTCAGCAGCGCGAGCGAGCCGCGGACGAAGTTTGGCGTGGTGGTCGCGACGGTCGCGCGCAGGTTCGTGCCGAATTGCTCCGCGGCCGCCGACACGAACACCGCCCAGTAGCCGGTCGACAGCCCGATGCCGGCGCACGCCGCGTAGAACGCGGTGAACGAGCTCCCGCCGAACAAGAAGTAGAACACCGTGACCGCTGCGCTGCCGGTCATGAAGATCGCGATCGCGCGGCGACGCGAGCGCAGGCGATGGCTCAACAGGCCCGCGATGAACCCTCCGATCGAGCCGGCGGCGTAGCAATAGAACAACCCGGTCGCGGGCCTGGGCTCGCTAGGCAACCCGAGTCCGGCAGGGCCGCCGATCTCCTTGCCGAGCATCACGAGCATCCCGATGCCGTACCAGATCGGCACACCGACTCCGATCACGGCGGCGTAGCGGACGAGCCGCTTGCGATCCGAGAACAGCTTGAAGAAGTTGCCGCGCGAAACCTGCGTGTTCTCCGCCGCGGTCTTGAACATCCCCGACTCCGCGACGCCGATCCGCAGCGCGAGCAGCCCGAGGCCCATGCCGCCGCCGATGTAATACGCAGTGCGCCAGTCGACCGCTGGAATCCCAGGGACCGCGCCGCCGACGATGCCCGCGACCACGCCACCGAGGATGCCGGTCGCGGCGACGATCGTTGTCCCGAGGCCGCGCCGCTCCTTGTCCATCAACTCGCTGACCAGCGTGATGCCGGCGCCGAGCTCGCCGGCGAGACCGATGCCCGCGATCACGCGGCAGATCGCATAGCCGGACAACGTGTCGACCGTGCCGTTCACGAGGTTCGCGATCGAATACAGGATGATCGATCCGAACAGCACCGATAGCCGGCCGCGCCGGTCGCCGATGATGCCCCACAGGATGCCGCCGACGAGCATGCCGCCCATCTGCAGCTGGAGCAGCAAGATGCCCTTGTCCTGGACGTCCGCGGGGCTGAATCCGAGTGCCTGCAAGCTCGGACCGCGCACCGCGCCGAACAGGATCAAGTCGTAGATGTCGACGAAGTAGCCGAGCGCCGCCACCAACACGGCGAGCGACACGGCGCGGCGGGTGGCTCCAGACACTTCGCGCATCATACGCGTTATAGATCAGTCATGAGACAACTCGCGCTCGGCCTAGCGATCGTGCTCGCTCTCACCGCCACCGCATCGGCGGGCGAGCAACACACGTGGGTCAAGGCGATTCCCGACGCTGCGACGTGGAAGGCGTACTCGAAGACGGTCGGCTCCGACGAGCTCGGCAAGTGCATCATCGACGTCAAGACCAACGACATTTACTACTTCGACGTCAACCTCTTCAACATCCACGCCGACTTCGTGTTCAAGGTGTTGTTGAAGCAAGCGTGGACCGGCGACAACGTCCGCGAGTTCAACCTCAACTACGAGCGGAACAAGCCCAAGTTCATCCTGTGCTACCTGACGCACCACCTGAAGGTCGACAAGTGGACGTTCTCGTACTGGGAGGGCGACAAGATCGCGGTCGACGACGTGATGCGGACCAAGCAGAAGCTCGCGACGACGTTCTTCATGAAGGACTTGCTGTTCCGCCCCGACTCGCCGATGCAGGCGAAGGTCGCCGGTGAGGTCGCGCGCAAGGGCTTAAAGACGATCACGAACGACGAGATCTACAAGGCGGCCGAGTTCCAGGCGTTCACGAAGGGCCACGCGGTCGGCCGGCTGCGGGTCGTTCCGATCGGCACGCCATACGAATCGCTCAACTACGATCGCCACGACATCGCGCTGCTGCAAGAGAGCTATCCCGACATCACGCCGGTCGCCGGCATCCTCGCGACCCAGTTCTCGACGCCGCTGTCGCACGTCAACCTGCGCGCCGGCGCGTGGGGCATCCCGAACGCCGGCGACAAGAAAGCGCGCGCGAAGTACGGCGCGCTCGACGGCAAGTACGTCTACTACGAGGTCACCGACACCGGCATCACGCTGCGCGAGGCGACCGCCGCCGAAGTTCAGAAGATGAAGGACGACATCGAGGTCGCGAGGCACGTCGAGCTGCCGAAGGCCGACCTCGTGACCCAGCGATTCGCGATGCTCGATCGGATGCGCGCGAAGGACGTCATCATCTACGGCACGAAGGCGTCGAACCTCGGCGAGATCGTGAGCGCGAACGTAGCCGGCGTGCGCGTGCCCGATGGGTTCGGCGTGCCGTACTTCTATTATCAGCAGCACATCCTGCGCAATCACCTCGACGTCAAGATCAACGCGATGCTCGAAGATCCGCGGTTCAAGACCGACGCGGGTTGGCGTAAGGCGTCACTCGAGACGTTGCGCGAAGCGATCATGAAGGCGCCGATCGATCCGGATACGCTCGATGCGATCTACAAGCGGATCCGGGTCAAGCTCGGCGGCAAGGGCGTGTTCGTGCGCAGCTCGTCGAACTCCGAGGATCTGCCCGGGTTCAACGGCGCTGGCCTCTACGACACGCAAGGCAACGTCGTCGGCAAGGATCAGCTCGCGGATGCGTTGCGCTACGTGTGGGCGTCGATCTGGAACCTCCGAGCGGTCGACGAGCGCGCCGCGTTTGGCATCGACCACCGCCAGGTCTACATGGGCGTGCTCGTCCAGATCGGCGTGAACGCGACGGCGGCGGGTGTGCTCGTGACTCAGAACCTATGGGATCCGACCGACGAGAATGGCTTCACGATCAACGCGAAGTGGGGCTTGGGCGAACGCGTCGTGCAAGGGCAGATCAACCCCGAGCAAGTGATCTTCGATCCGACGAATGACGGCACGAAGATCATCACGCGGTCCGATGACAAGGTGATGCTGAAGTTCGATCCACAGGGCGGCACGAAAGAGGAACCGGTTCCGCCCGGCGCGAACGTGATCCTGACCGAAGAACGTGCGAAGAAGTTGTGCACGATGGTGAAGCAGTTCGTTCCGGTGTTCACTCACGGCCACGCGCTCGATGTCGAGTGGGTGCTCGAAGGCGAAGACTTCTGGATCGTCCAAGCTCGCCCGTACGTGGGGTCGTGATGAAACGCATCGCTCTGTTCGCGCTACTGGCCGCCTGCGACCTCCAACCTGCGCCCAAGCCGGCCCCACCGCCGGTCGCGAAACCGGTCGAGCCCGCGCCCGTGCCGACGCCGCCGCCCGCGCCGACACCACCGCCCGCGCCGACACCACCGCCCGCGCCGGCTCCGCCACCCGCGGTCGATCCCGCGATCGCCGCCGAGGCGCGCGAGCACGAGGCGAAGTGTCTCGAAGCCGCGGTCCATGCGATCGGCTTGATCGATGCGACGTTGACCGACAAGGCGCAGGGCGAGCGCGACAAGACCAGCGACATCAAACGGATGAATCAGGCGTGCATGAACGAAGCGTGGGACGCCAAGACCGTGCAGTGCTACATCGACGCGAAGTCGGAAAAGGGCGTGCGGCGCTGCGAGAAGGCACAGAAGAAAGCCGCGACTCCCGACGCGCCGAAGCGGATCTAACCTCGCCGAGCCAGCCGCGCGTTTCATGCCGCGCGCCTCACGCGCCCGGCGAGGCTACATCCGACTGACGAGCGGAGAGCGATACGACGCATCGGCCGCGCGGCGGGCGCGTTCACCGAGGGCGCGGCACACCGCCGACGCGAGCCCGGGCACGTCATCGACGAGCTCTTCGAAATCGCCGCGCTGCAGCCGGATGAGGCGCGTCGCGCGCGTGACGATCAAGTCGCCGGCAGCGGCGACCGGCGCGACGCAGGCGAGCTCGTCGACGACCTCGCCTGCGCCGACGATGCGATCGGCGATGCGCAGCTCGCCATCGTCGACGACGATCAGCGTGTCGATCGGATCGCCGGCGCTGACGATGACGTCGCCGACCTTGCCGTGCGACCAGCGAGCTCGCTCGGCGACATCCGCGAGCTGGCGGGTGGTGAGGCCAGCGAGCATCGGCACGCGCCCCAACGCGATCAACGTTTCGACTCGGCTCGGCATATCCATCGCTCCTTCTTCGTCGGCATCGTCGTCGGTAAGTGCTTCGGTCATCCGGCGAACTAGATCGTGCGGGCTCGCGGCGAACGCCTCGGCTGCGGCCGCCTTCGCGATCGCGTCGCGATGAGCTCCGCGCCCGGCCAAGCCGAGTGCGTGCAAGACGAGCGCGCGGCCGAGCCGATCGCGACCGCCGAGCTCGGCTTTGATCACCGCGTCGCGGCTCGGTGGTGTGCTACCGGCGCGCTGCAGCGCAGCCGCGCGCTCGGCCGGCGACAGATCGTCGACCGCTTCGACCAGCCGGCCGACCAACGCGCGTGGCAGTGCCGCTTCGATGACCGCGAGCGTGCGAGCGCGCTCGAGCCCACCGCGAGCGCGGCGCCAGTCGGCAGCCGCGCGGGCGATCGAGGGGGACCGGAGACGCGCGGCGACGAGCAGCAACACGGTGTGCGCGACCTCGCGCATGCGCTCGTCGAGACGCTTGATGACGAGCGCATCGGTGATCGCATCGGCCGGAGCTGCGAACGCCGCGATCGCGGCAGCGGTTTGATCGAGCGCGTCGAGCTCGGCTTCGATCAAACGATCGACGGTGACCGGCGTCACCGGCAGGTCGGCGAGCAGCGCAGCCGCGCGATCGCGAGCGAGCCGGCGGCCCCATGCCGCTGCGGTGATCAGCTCGCCGGCCGCGACGCTTCCCAGTCGCGCGAGCGCGGCCTCCGCGGCACCGCGCACGTCATCGTCGGGCTCGCCGAGGCCGGCCGCGAGCCGGCGCAAGTCGTCGCCGTCGATCGCGTCGGCGCCATCGAGGAGCGCACCAACGAGCCGGATCGCGCCGGCGACTTCGGCCGGATCGCGTGGCACGTCGCTGATCACTTGCGCGGGCCCGCTGGCCGGGACCTGCGCCCGGCTTGCAGCACTGCCGGATGGCGGTGCGGTTGGATCGATCTGTTCGCGCGCGAGCTCGAGTAAATCGGCGCGAACGAGCGAGAGCTCGCCGCTGCGGCGATCGCG
>CAZDGY010000196.1:0-9186 GCA_964504685.1 uncultured Kofleriaceae bacterium
GTCGCGTTTCGCGGGCTACCGCGCGAGGTCGTCGGCGGCAAGGCGACGCCCGAGACCGATCAGTACATCGCCAGCTGGCACGCGTTGCTCGATGGCGATCGCTTCATGCTCGGGCTCGACCCGCGCGGCCAGCTCGGCGCGTTCGCGTTCGCCGACGATCCGAATAACTCGCACCCCGAAGCGAAGGACGAGGCCGGCGAGCGCCTGCTCGGCACGATCGTGCCTGTTCCCGACGAGCCGATCGCGATCGGCGGTCAGTGGCGCGTCGTCACGATCATGCGCCAGCGCCCCGCGGTCGTGAAGCAAATCGCGACGTACACGCTCAAGGCGCGGACCGCGACCCGGTGGACGATCGAGGTCGACATGCGCCGGATCGCGCCGGAACAGACGGTCGCGGATCCGGGATTGCCCAAAGACGTGACCGCGGATCTCGTCGCGATGGTCCGCCACTACAAAGGCACGCTCCAGATCGATCCACACCAGCCGTTGCCGATCAGTGGCCAGCTGTCGGTCGACTCGCTGATCCACCTGCGGCTGACCGCGAAGACTCGGAAGATGGACGAGCAGCTGTTCGAGGATGTCGGGACGCTTACTGTATCCAGTTCGCCTTGACCTGCGTCGCTGCGCCGAGCGGCAGCACCGACACCCGCCCGGTGAGCTCGTAGCTCGCGCCCTTGTTCGCTTGGAAGAACAGCGATTGGCCGTCGCAGGTGCCATCGTCGTAGCAGCACACCTTGAAGTTGTTCCAGTTCGTGTTCTGCGGCGTGACCGACGCGAGCGGGCCGATCTGCGGCGAATAGTACGCGCCGATGACGTTCGAGTCGACGACGAGCTGTTGCGCGCCAGCTGCGGCGGTCGACGTCAGCGTGAACGAGCCGCTGGTCGTGCCTTCGATGATCAGCTCGAGGGTGAACGTCGGCGACGAGTTCGCCGCACCCGCGCCGATGATGCAGGTCCTCGCCTTGCCGAGCGAGCCACTCGCAACCACGACATCCGCTCGTACCGGCCCGTAGGTGATCGCCTCGCGGCTCGCTTCGTGGACGAGATCAGCGAATTGATACGCCACGTCGACCGCGCGCTTGCGCGGATACATCGCGATCAACGCCATCGTGACGAGCACGGCGATGATGCCGACGACGACCATCAACTCGACGAGCGTAAAGCCGCGGCGCTTCATCGGCCGACTCCGACGTTACGCAGGTCGACACCGAACGTGATGTAGCGATAGATCCGCTTGCCTTGGTACAGCGGGTCGGTCCCGCTCGGCAGCGCGAACGACGCGCGATCACCGGTGTTGTTGTTGTTGAGGATCGTGCCCTTGAGGCTCGGGCTATTCACCGTCGAGATGCCTTCGACGTCCTTGTCGGTACGCGCGACGATGCTGATCGCCATCCCGATCGGCGGGATGAACGCCAGGTTGTTGAGGATCGGCTGGGTCCAGGTGTCCTGCTGCGTTGACGACCACCAATCGCGTGTGGCGTCCACCGGCAGGATGCCATCTTCGTCGATCAGGTCGTTATCCCAGAACTGGGTCGCGACCTGGATATCGGTGAAGTCGTAGCCTTCTTTGTTCCAGACGTTGAGCCCGGGGTTGAGGTTCGCGGTCGAGGTCGCCCCTGCGGCGATCGAGAGCTCGAGCAAGCCGCTCGTCGTGGTGTCGGGGGCAGGCGGCGCGGTATCGATCCGCCAATAGTGACCGACGAACTCGTACATCATCGTCGTGTTCGCGGTCGTGTTGTTGCAGTGCGTGTTGTTCGTGTTGCCCCATGCGCCGGTTTGGGAGAACGTGACCGTGGTCGCAGAGACGGTCTGGATCATCACGACGCACGCGTCGAACTTCGTGATCTTTGCGTCGGTCAGTGGCGCGATCGGGTTGCTGAACGACGTGGTGTCCGCAGTCGACAGCACGACGAGGTCACCCGCCGCGAACCCGGTCGAACTATCGACCGAGATCGTCGTCGCGGCGCCGGCGCTGGTCACGAGCGCCTGGGTCGAACCGTCGGCGTAGTAGAAACCGATCTGGTCCGGCGCGGTCGAGCTGTTCACCACGCGGATCGGCGAGTGCATCAGGCCCGTGCCGGTCTGTCCGTCGTATGAAATCTTGAAGCCCTGCGACATCGCATAGCCCGCTTGCTTCGCATCGCGCTCGATCAACGTGCGCGCCGACGTCAGCTGCTGCTGGACCTGCACGATCTGTTGTTGCTCGCGATATGCGAACGACATCCGGCTGAAGATCGACAGGATCATGATCACGAATAGCGTGCTGATCACGAGCGAGATCATCAGCTCGATCAGTGTGAAGCCACGGCGCGGCCTACGTGTCGTCACAACGCTTCCTGCACGGTTCGAATGAGCTCGATCGGAACGGAGTGGACGAGCGCCGAGCCGTCGTCGGTCCACGATACGATCACGCGGATCAGCCACAGGTTGCCGCTGGTCCCCACCGTCGTGACATTGACATCGACCTGATACGAAACACCGTTGCGACCGAGTGCCGTAAAGAAGTTCGTCTTGGTCACCGGCGGGACCGTCGCCGTGCTGCCGGTCAGCGTGTTCATCATGTCGGTCGAGCGCTGCTTGCGCAGCGATTCGATCTCGCGCTGGCCGACCGCGATCGCTTCCGCCGATCGACTCGCAGAATCATTGCCGCGGGTCAGCGTGATGTGCAGACCCAGAATGCCCATGAGCGAGAACAACGTCACGACGATCGTGATCATCAGCTCGAGCAGCGTGAAGCCGCGGCGTTTCTTCACAGGACGACTCGCCACCCGACCAATGTAAACGGCCCATTCGCGTCGGAGACCGTCGCAGAGCCCATGCCGTTGAGCGTGCCCGCCGCGCTCGCGGCGCCGGCGGTCGCTGCGGTCGGAGTGCCGACACGCTCGACGTTGCCCGCGACCGTCGCGAAGTACAGCGCACCGTCGGCGCCATAAAGCGGGCCCGCCGATGACGAAATCGCCTGGCCGTTGATCTGCGACACGCTGAACGTGCTCGCCAACGTGTTGAGGTCGAACGCGTTCAGCGAGCTCGAGCCGAGGTTGCACGTGCCGCTCGAGATCACCGGGTCCGAGCTCGTCACCATGTAGATGTTCGTCGGCGTGACCACGACGCCGCCGTAATACTTCTGACACTCGCCGCCGGAGCAGGTGCCGGTGACCTTGTTACGGATCACGCCATTCTTCGCGTACACCGCGTAGAACTCGTTTTGCAGCGCCGGGTTGAACGTCTCGATGCCGCCGGTGCCGAAGAACAGCACGACGTTGAGGCTCGAGTCAGGGCGCGCGCCGATCGTGTTCGCGATCGGGCGTTGGCCGCCGATCGCACCCGCGCTCGTTGCGGTCGAGAACAACGCGTACCGCGTCTTGCCGTTCGAAACGCCGATCGAGATCGAGCCGTAGCCGGTGTTATCCATGTATCCGCCGGCGAGGTTCTGGCCCGGATTGATCTTGTAGACGTTGCCGCACTGGTCGGCGAATACCGCGCGATCCGCGAAGCCGTCGAGCTGCGGATTGCCGAGCTCGCCACTGTCGTCCGTCTCGAAGACAGTAATGTCGCTCGTCAGCGCGCAAGCCATCTCGAATTGCCAGAGCAGCGCGCCGGTCTCGAGGTTGTAGCCGCCGACGATCTTGCCCTTCGTGTTGTCGGTGTTGTTGACGCCGGTGCCCGCGATCGCCACGTAAGTCTCGGTCCCGCCGAGCAGCACTCTCGCGATGCCGGGCTTCGAGATCGCGTTGCCCGCTGCCGCTCCACCCGGCTGCGCCGACCATAGTGGCGTCGGGCCTTGCACGGTGTTCGCGGTCGTACTCGTCGCGGTCACGGTCTGCGTCAGGTCGAGCGCGGACACCGATGTTCCGCCCGCGCCGTCGGCGAAGATGCCCGCGGTCGCGATCGTGCCGTTCGCCTTGCGGAAGTCGACGAGACCCGGCGAACCATCGGGGTACGACGAGACCGTCAAGGTGCCTGCCGCGCAGCTCGGCGTGCACGACGTCGTGTAGTCACTGGTCATCGGCGACGCGTCGTAGGGCGGCACGTAAGCCCACGCTTCGCTACCGTTGCGCGCGTCGCTGATCGACGTCGCGATCGTGTAGATCGCGTGGACCATGCCATCCATCGAACCAAACAGAAGGAGCGGGATGCGCTGGGCCTGCGTGGTCGCGAAGGTGTCGTACAGCGTGCGATCGGCGGTGTCTAGGAACGCATACCAGTTCGGTTTGAACGGCACTTGTAGGATCGCCGGCGTCGAATCGACGATCGCGCCGAGCTTCGTGAGCGCGGCCCCAGTCGTGTTGACGCCGAAGCGCGCGCTCAGCACCCAGTTGATCACGGTCGATGCTTGCGCCTGGGTCGACGCCCCTACCCGAGCCTCGAGGGCCGCGGGCGGCGAGCTAGCCGAGAACGTCAGGCGAGTCGGCGATTGGCCCGTTATGTCCGAGGTGTAGACGTAGCGCGTCGCTTGCGCGTCGAGCTGCGCGCCGACGTCGTAGTACTGGGTGCTGAAGTTTTCGGCGATCGCATACATGTGACCGCGATTGCCCGGCTGAGTGAACGAGCCGACATAGCTAACGCCGTCGCTGACGATCACGCCGGCTTTGTAGTGCTGCGTTGCCTGGGTATAGGAGTAGTCGGCGGATAAGCCAGTCAGCGATGGCGATGCGGTTCCGACCGCTCCACATCCACTCGGGGCACCGATGCCGTCGGAGGTATTCGAGTCGAACTCGGCCTTCCACTCGATCTGGCGATTCGTGATGTTGCTGAACGTGACGCAGCACTTACCGCTGGACAGCGGTGGGGTGAATCCTGTCGACTGCTGGGTGCAGGCCAGCGACCAACTGGTGCCGCCATCATTGCTGAGGAAGTAGTTGATCGCGGTGCCCGAAGGAACGGTTGCGGTCGGTGCGATGCATGCGCCGTTCACGGTGAGCTCCGCACTCGGTGTAGCAAGCGTCCCGGACGCTACCGTTCCACACGCGGCGATCGTGCTGGGCGACGCGCGATTCGGGAAGATGTAGAACTCGTTCGCCGTGTTGCCGTTCGTCAACACGAGGTCCTTGGTGTGCTGCGGATCGTGGTCGTAGTCGAGCATGATGCCCATGTCGAAGTCGCCGAACTGCGGCGGCGAGACCCCCAGGTTCGCGGAGCAGCTGCCCGAGCCGCAGCTCTCCGAGAGCTTCTGCGTCGGATCGTTATTGCAGGTCGCCGAGCAGCCGACACACGTCGCTGGCCCGGTACTGCACGTTGGCCAGTTCGTCCCGAACGGCGTGCTGGCGTTGCCGGTGTTCTTCCAATAGCGCGTTCGCCCGCCGATCGTCCCGCTATACGCCACGCCGTCTGAGCCGGTGATGATGTCCGGGTAGCCGTCCAGATTGAAGTCCGATACGAAGATCGCCGTCAGACTCCCTTCGAAGCCGGGGTGGGTCGAGTTGCTCGTACTCAGGATGAGAGGGTTCGCGGTGTCTAGGCTGTGGTTGAACGAGCATGGCGGGCTCGAGCACGCGACGTTCGTGCCGGCGCCGTTACCCTTGAAGATGCGGAGGCGATTGCCGGCGTTGGCCGAGTTCGAGCAACAACCCGGCGAACCGAGCACCAGATCGAGCTTGCCGTCGCGATCGACGTCGGCGTACGCGAACGTCGGCGCCTCCTCCTGAGCAATGTCGAAGCCGAGGTTCGTGTTCGGCGCGATCGTCGTCGAGTTGTGCGCGGTGCTCGGGATGAGGACGTCCGAGTTGGCGCAGTTCGTACCGGTGCACGCGGTCGCCGAGTGGGTGAAGATGGGAATGTGACCGGGGCACGACTTGGTCGCGGCGTTCCACTGCGGCGACTGTGCGCAGTCGTTCTTCCACACGTCGATCCCTGCGTAGAACACCTGACCGCCACTCGTGCATAGGTTGCCCGGACACGTGCCGCTGCTCCGACCAAACAGGATGTCGATGTCGCCATCACCGTCCCAGTCGAGCGCGACAACGTTCTGCACCGCGTGGCCCATCGGGCCGAAGTCGCCCGGAAACGAGGTCGTCGGGGCGGTCGATGACGTGGTTCCTGCCGACGAAGTAACCGCACCCGTGCGCAGGTCGTACGTCGCGAACGTCGGCATGTAGTACGGACAGTTCGCCGTGGTCGTGCACGACAACTGGGTTTCGGTCCACTTCGTACCGTTCGTGACGCTACCGCCGCTGCACGCGCCGTTCGCCGGCTGACCGGTGCAGATATGGCCGATCCCGCACGGCTGCGGGTTCGTGACCTGCGACGTGAGGTGGCAGTTCTGCGTGTTCAAGAACAACCGCGCTGCAGTCGGCCACGCCGGCGTTCCCGGTCGATAGGTCTGAGAGATCTCGATGAAGTCGGTCCAGCCATCGCCGTCGAAGTCGGCGGCGACCATCGGCGTCGACACGTTCGAGCTGACCGAGACCTTGAGTGGTTGATCGGCGCCCGCGGTTGTCGTCGTCGCGCGAAACGCCGCCGGTCGAACGTTCGCGAGCGTGTTCCACCAGGTCGCGGCGATCGTCTGCACCGTCGGCGCAACCGCTGCGGTGCCGCTGCACGACGCGGTGCCGCACGTGATCGTCTGGTTCCGCATGACGTAGATTCGATCGCCGTCGTCGGCCGCCACGAAGTCGTCCCAGCCGTCGCCGTCGAAGTCGCCCGACGCGGCGAAGAACACGTTCTGCGGCACGGCTGCGCTCGGCGGAGCTTGGAAGTTTCCTGCTGATCCATGGATGACGAGGTCTGAGCCGATCGGGTCGTAGTTCACGCCGCTCTTGGTCGTGCATGTGCACGGCGAGCTCGAGCAACTACTGCAATCCTATTGTAGGCCCGATCCGCTGAACACCGAGTCTGCGGACGTCGACGGGCACGAGAAGCTCTGTGCTGAAGCCGCGGTCGCGGTGACCGCGACGACGAGCAAGGCGAGGGTAAGGCGTTGGAGCGTCATGGTGGGCATCTCCTAGTAGGTAGCCGTGTCGCTGGTATTGATGGTGCCGAGGCAGTCGTTGCGGCCCGAGTTGTCCTCGGACTCGCCCTTCTGCGCATAGCTCGGGCACGGGCGAGACACTGCCGATTCGTTCGACTTGACGTCCCATTCGACGACCGCGACCGCGCCGTTCGGGCCGTAGCCGGTCGAGTGAATGACGACGCGACCGTCGTCGTCGCCACCGAGCGCGAACGTCGCGGGCAGCTCTTGGCGATCGTTGTAGACCTGGACCACGTAGTACGCGTTCATGTCGGCGTCGAACAGATTGCCGGAGACGCCAGGCAGCACGCTGTTGCCCGGAATGTTCGACAGCGGTGCGGTCGTCGCGGGAATCGGGTTGATGTTGCTCGGCGTGATGAACGCCTTCCAGCGATAGACCGGGTCGTAGTTCTGGCGCAGGTAATCGGCTGCGACTGCTGCACCGCTCTCGGCGGCGTAGAGCGCGATGTTGTGAAAGCGATCGCCCGCTGATGTCGCGACCCCGCCGCGCACGCTGAACACGGTCGACGTGCTCAACGCAGCGAGTGCGCTCATCACGATCAACGCGAGGACGAGCGTGTTACCGCGCTCGCGCCTGCGCTTCCCGCGATGAAATCGAAAACGCCTGATCCCCGAGCTAAGCTGATGAACGACCGAGGTTTCCCGCAACACTCATTATTGTAGTTGCGATCGCGGTCGAGTGCGCGGGTATGGATCGGGTAGCGTTGTGAGCTGAACCGCCGATTACTTGACCGGTTTCCCGTCGGGATCTAGCTCCACCAGCCCACCCGCGCCTACATCGCCGCGCTGGGCGAGATCGGTGAGCGCCTCGCGCAGCGTGACTTGCTTGCCGTCCTTCATCATCGGCGGATCCTTCTTGTCGGTCGGATCGTCCTTTTTGGCGTGATCGTCGTGGACGATCATCTTCGCGTCGCCATCTCCGACGACGAGGTAGATCGCCTCGTTCGGCTTGATATGCGCAGCCGCTGCTTTGACCTGGACCTCGGTCACCTTGCCTACCTTGTCGGTAAAGGTGTCGTAATAGTCGAGCGGCAACCCGTAGTAGACGAGGTTGCGGTACTGGCCGAGCGCGGCTTGGCCGGTCGCGAACCGTCCCGGCAGGGCGAGGATGGCACCGGTCTTCTCGCGATCGAGCTCTTCCTTGTCGACCGGCTTCTTGTTCGTCGCGAGCTGCTTCACCTCGCGATCGATCTCGACGATCGTCTGATAAGTCGCGTTCGCTTGCACGCCGCCGCCGGCGGTGAACGTGCCGTAGTCGCGCGAGTAGCCGAAACCGCCGCGCGCTCCGTAGGCATAGCCCTTGTCTTCGCGCAGGTTCATGTTGATCCGGCTCGAGAACCCGCCGCCGAACACCGACGACAGCATCGACGTCGGGTAGTAGTCAGGCGCGTTGCGCTTGGGACCGAACTGCATCAGCGACACCTGCGATTGCGCGGCGCCCGGGATGTTGACGAAGAAGATCCGGCCCTTCATCGTCTTCGGCGCAGGCAGCGGCGCGAGCTTCGGGTTTGCACCGGTCCACGCCGCGATCGGGCCGGACTCGAAGTGCTTGCGCACCGACGCCTCGTCGAGATCGCCGACGATGAACAGCCGCGCATGCTTCGGCTTGAGCCAGGTCGTCACGTACGTCTTGCACTCGTCGAGCGTGAAGCTCCTGAGCCCGTCCTCGGTCGTCACACCACCGAACGGATGAGCCGCGCCGTAGAGCACCGCGCCGGTGACTCGACCTGCGACCGAGCCCGGGTTGCCGCGGGCCTGCTTCACGCCTTCGATTCGGCGCTTGATCATGCGGTCGAAGTCAGATGCGCGCATGCCCGGCGTGCGCAGCGTGTCGACGAACAACGCGAACGTCGAGTCGAAGTGCTTGGTCAGGCTCGATAACTGGAGGCCGTGCGCGTCGTCGGTCGCGTATGCGCTGATCGACGACGCGGTGTCGGCGAGCGCTTCGCTGTACTGGATCTTGTCGAGCTTTTCGGTGCCCTCGGTGAGCATCGCCATGCACACGCCGGCGAGCCCGTCTTTGTCCTTCGGGTCGGCGCGACCGCCGCCGTCGAAGCTGAGATCCATCGACACGATCGGCAGCTCGTGATGCTCGACGAGGAACACCTCGATGCCGTTCTTGAGCGTGAACGTCTTGACCTTCGGCAAGTGGAACAAGTGCGGTGCGCTGGCCTCGGTTTGGTGAGCGCGAAACTCCTCGTTCGGGAACTGGAGATCTT
>CAZDGY010000197.1:0-9162 GCA_964504685.1 uncultured Kofleriaceae bacterium
ATCTCGGCGGCATTCCGCTGCGCGCGGCCGATCGCGCACCCGACGCCACGCTCGTGCTCGTCGGCGGGCCAACTGCTTCGCATCCCGAGCCGATGGCTCAGTTCATCGACGCCGCGTTCGTCGGCGAAGCGGAACAGCAACTGCCGGCGCTGATCAAGGCGTGGGCGGCGATGCGCCGGGAGATTCGCGCCGGCGCGCGGACGAGGCTCGACGCGCTCGCCGAGCTCGCAGCTCGCTTCGCGCTGTACGTCCCGGCGCTGTACGCGACCGAGGTCGACTCGGCGACCGGGATGACCGTGGTCGGCGCGCCACTCGATCCGCGAGTGCCAGCTCGGATCTCTCGCGCGATGGTGCCGGACCTCGACGCGTTTCCGTTTCCGTCGGACGCGCCGGTGCCGTACGCCGAGGCGGTGTTCGAGCGCGCGTCGGTCGAGATCGCGCGCGGCTGCACCGAAGGATGTCGGTTCTGCCAAGCCGGCATGCTGTATCGACCGGTGCGCGAGCGCTCGCCGGCGTCGATCGCCGAATCGCTGCTCGGAGGCGTCGATCGCGCGGGCTACGACGAGACCGGGTTGACGTGCCTGTCGACCGCGGACTTCTCGAGCATCACGCCGCTGGTCAAACAGCTCGCGGCCGAGCTGCGCAAGCGCGGCGTGTCGATGTCGGTCGCGTCGTTGCGCGCGTACGGCTTGAATGACGACTTGCTCGACGAGCTCGCGCTGACCCGGATCAGTGGGCTGACGTTCGCGCCCGAGGCCGGCACGCAGCGGATGCGCGACGTCATCAACAAGAACGTCACCGAGCAGCACGTCGAGGACAGCGCGCGCCGCGTGTTCGCGCGCGGCTGGCACCGGCTGAAGTTGTACTTCATGATCGGGTTGCCCACCGAGGAGGACGACGACGTCCGCGGCATCGTCGAAACCGGCGAGCGCATGCTGAAGATCGGCCGCGGGCTGGTCGCGCATCGCGCCGAGGTCACGGTCAGCGTCAGCTCGCACGTCCCGAAGCCGCACACGCCGTTCCAGTGGTGCGCGCAAGATGCGCTCGCCGAGATCGATCGCAAGCAGATGATCCTTCGCCGCTCGGTCACCGATCGCTCGCTGCGGCTCAAGCTTCATCACAGCGGCATCTCGTACATCGAAGGCGTGTTGTCGCGCGGCGATCGCCGGCTCGGCGATACGATCGAGGCCGCGTGGCGCGCCGGCGCGCGGTTCGATGGCTGGGACGAGGTGTTCGATCTCGAGCTGTGGCAGAACGCACTGACCGCGACCCACGTCGTCGCCGAGCAGTATCTCGGCACGCGACCGGTGAGCGCTCGGCTGCCGTGGGATCACATCGACGTCGGGCTCGAGGACGGCTTTCTGCTCGACGAGTACCGCAAGGCGATGAAGGGCAGGGCGAGTCCGCCGTGCGGCAAGGTCGCCGGGATGCTGATCCACCACACGAACCTCGCGGACGCCGAGCCGGATAAGCGCAAGCTCGTTTGCTACGACTGCGGCGTCGCGTGCGATCTGACAAAGATGCGCGAGGACCGATTGGTGGCTCTCCGGACGCTCGGGGCACGAGAGAAGACGGGGTCGGGCACAGGCTCGGGCACGGCGGCAAGCAACGGACTCGTTGACGTGAGTGAGCGCGGCGGCGGTTCACCCGCAGAAGTCCAAACGCACGATCGCGAGACCCAGCGCGCCGAGCGCGTGAGGCTCGCCGGCCACGTCGGCGCGGGCGCGGCGTACGCGACGTATCGCATTCGGTTCGCGAAGCTCGGCCGCGCAGCCTTCCTCGGCCACCTCGATCTCGGCCGGCTGCTCGGCCGCAGCCTACGTCGCGCAGATCTGCCGCTCGCGATGACGCGTGGGTTCTCGCCGAAGCCGCGGCTGTCGTTCGGCCCCGCGCTCGGCCTCGGGGTGCCGAGCCTCGGCGAGCTGATCGACATCGATCTCGAGTTCGCGCCGGACAGCGGCTTTACGTGGGAGGCAGGCCCCGACAGCCCGCGCCGCGAGCTCCCGGCTGACGTCGTGCGGGAGCGCCTGGCCGCGGTGTGCCCGCCGGGGATCGAGCTGCAATCGTGCGAGCTCGTGCGGCTGTCCGGCCATCCGTCGCTCAACGGCGCGCCGTCGGCGACGCCGGGCCTCGGCAAGCTGATCGACGCGGTCGACATCCTCGTGCGGCCGGCGGCCGACGGGATGGCGTACGACGTCGCGCGCGCCGAGCGGATCGCGGCTGCGTTCCTCGCGAAGACCTCGGTCGTGGTCGCGCGCGGCGACAAGAAAGCGATCGACGTGCGCGCGTTCGTGCGCGAGCTCGACGTGATCGCAGGCGAGGCTGCGCTCAAGCTGTGCGCCGCGCTCGACTGGCCCGCCGCTCCTGCGCTGTTCCGCGCTCGAGTCAGCGCGACCGCGGAGGGCTCGGCCAAGCCGTCGGAGATCGCGAAGGCGCTCGGCGTGTACGGCAACGACGATCTGCGAGGCGAGCACGCACTCGTGGCTCGACTCGGGGTCGTGCCGGCGGTGACCTACACGCGGCCCGTGGTAGCGACACCGCCAGCGTCCGATGTCGTCGCGACCTAGGTCGATCCCCTCGCGGCTGCCCAGCCGGCTACGCTAGAATGGCGGTCACGGTCGGGGTGATGGACTTGTCGCAATCTCATGTCGCGCGCCTCGCGCTTTGCCTCGGCTTCGCCGCGTGCGCGAAAGGGAGCGCGATCGGCCCCGATACGGGCGGTGGTGGCGGCGGCGGTGGTGGTGGCGGTGGGGACGGGCCGACCGGCTCCGGCCTGTCAGTCGTGAAGGCCGGTACCGGCGACGGCGTGATCAGCTCCACCGATGGCGACATCGCGTGCGGCGCGACGTGCACGGCGAGCTACGCCGATGGTGCGACGGTCACGCTCAGCGTGCAGCCCGACGCGAGCTCCACGTTTGTCGGCTGGTCGGGCGGCTGCACCGGCGCGACGACGTGCAACGTGACCGTGACCGGGTCGACGACGGTCACCGCGACGTTCACCGCGGGGCCGGAGATGTTCACGTACACCGGTGCCGCGCAGACCTATACGGTTCCCGGCCAGACGCACTCGATCAAGATCGAAGCGTGGGGCGCGGCTGGTGTCGACTTCAAGGGCTCGACCGCCGGCGGGCTCGGCGGCTATGCGTCGGGCGTGATGGCCGTGACCCCTGGCGAGCAGCTGCTCGCGTATGTCGGCGGGCAAGCGCAATGGAACGGCGGCGGCGCGGGCGCGACGCTGAGCACCCCGGTGCCGAACGGCGGCGACGCATCGGACGTGCGCACCGCGGCGGATATTTCTACGCGCGTGATCGTCGCGGGTGGCGGCGGTGCCGGTGGCGTCGGCGACGCGCCGGGCGACTACAGCGGCGGCGCGGGTGGCGGCGGCACGTGCGGCGCCAACTACTGCGGCGGCGCGGGCGGTGCCGGGTATCTCGGCGCGAACGGCCTCCCGGGTGGGAACGTGGGCGGTACCGCGTCGACCGCGCCCCACGCAGGCGGTGGTGGTGGCGGCGGCGCGACGAGTGGCGGCGCACCGTCATGCGAAACCTTTCACCCGCCGACGACGTGTGGCACCGCCGGCGTGCTCGGCCAAGGTGGCGCGGGCGATCCGGGGCAGGAAGCGATCGAGCCGGTCTGCTTCGACGCGGACGGCGGCACGGCGGGCGGCGGAGGTGGCTACTTCGGCGGCGGTGGCTCGTCCGTCGGCTATTGCGGCGGCGGTGGTGGCGGTGGCGGCTCGTCGTGGACCGGCACGCTCACCGAAATTCTGATGACACCGGGCGTGCAGGCGGGGACCGGCAAGATCGTGATCACGCCGATCGCGCCCTGACCATCGACGGTCGGGGGGCCATAGAACGAATAGATCGCGCCTTTTCGCGCACCGGCTCGGCTTTGCCGCTGGCATCAGTGCGGCGCTCTGATAGCGTCAACGCCATGGAAAAACGCATCGCGCCGTGGGCTGCGGGGGCTCTGTCGACCGCTGGAGCTGTCCTCATCATCGCGTTCTTCTTGCCGTGGGTCAGTGTGTTCGGACAGTCCGCGACCGGCCTGGGCATCGCGTGGGACGATAACCACTGGCTGTTCCTCGTGCCGCTGTCCGGCATCGCGCTGCTCGGCGCGGCGCGCACCGAATATGCGCGACTCGCGGCGATCGTCGCCGGTCTGCTCGTGTGCGGCGATGTGCTGCTCAAGTCGACCCACGCGATGCTCGACGCCGATCTCGCGACCTGGCTCGTGCTCGGCGGCGCGGCCGCGATGATCGCCGGGACGTCGCAGCGCCATGCCAGCCTACGCGCACTCGGCGGGCTCGTCGTGCTCGCCGGCTTCTTCGCGCCGTGGGATTCGGGCTCGATGTTCCGCTCGCTGCTCGATTCGGACGCGCGCTCGGTGGCGTCGGCGTTCGGCGTGATGATGTACGCGCTGTGGCTCGTGCCGGTCGGCGCGCTCCTCGGCCTCGCCGCGAGCCGCTCGCCGGAAGGCAGGAAGCTGGCAGGGCTCGCTGGTGGCCTCGTGCTCGGCGGCATCCTCATCTATCTCGGCTCGGCGCTGACCGCGGTGTTCTCGTGGGGCGCGTATGCGACGCTCGGCGCGAGCGCCGTGGCGCTCGTGATCGGCGTGCTCGCGCCGCCTGCACTGCGCGGGCTGTCCACCGGCTCCAACGCCGAGGCGTGATACAGATCGGCGCGTGCCGATCAGTCTGTCGGTAAATCTCAACAAGGTGGCGTTGCTGCGCAACTCGCGCGGCGGTGTGAACCCATCGCCACGGGTCGCCGGCATCGCGTGCCTCGACGCGGGCGCGAGCGGGCTGACGCTGCACTGGCGCGCCGACAATCGCCACGCGAAGGCCGACGACGTGCGCGTGTTGCGCCAGCTGTGCACCGAACGCGGCGCCGAGTTCAACCTCGAAGGCGACGAGCGCCCGGAGCTGATCGCGCTCGCCGAAGAGTTGCTGGTCACGCAGTTCACGCTCGTGCCGGTTAAGCCCGGTGAGGTCACTAGCAATCACGGCTGGGACTTGCCGCGCCAGCACGCGATCGTCGAGCCGATCGTAAAGCGGCTCAAAGCGCGTGGGATTCGCACCGCGATCTTCGTCGATCCGAACCCGGCGATGATGCCCGCGGCGGCGGCGACCGGCGTCGATCGCGTCGAGATTTACACCGAGCCGTACGCGGCGGCGTGGCGGACCCCACAGCTCACGATCGAGCTCGATCGCGTGCGCCAGACCGCGAAGGCGGCGGCCGCTTGTGGCATGGCGGTCAACGCCGGCCACGATCTCGACTTGCGCAACCTGCCGCTGCTCGCGCGTGAAGTGCCGCAGATCGCCGAGGCGTCGATCGGTCACGCGTTGCTCGCCGACGCTCTGTACATCGGCCTCGCCGAGGCGGTTCGGCGCTACGTCCGCGCGTGCAACGGCCAAGCGGTCGACGCGCCCGTCACGAAATGAAGTGCCTCGCGCTATTCGGGCTGTCCGGGTGCTTTCTGTTCCGCGGACCGGATCCGGCGCGCTGTCCGGCCGATCGCACGATCGTGCTCGCGAGCCAAGCCGACGTCACCGCGTTTGCGATCTGCAAGTCGGCGAGTAGCGTCGTAATCCGGACCGGAGCGACGCTGGATACGTCGCCGCTGCGCGAGCTCGTCGAGATTTCCGGCGACCTCGTGATCGGCCCGACGGTCGGCATCGACGAGATCGCGCTGTACAACCTCAAGTCGGTCGGCGGCGCGGTCAAGGTCATCAGCAACGGCTCTTTGCGCGGGTTGTTCTTGCCGTTGCTCGAACGCGCGGGCCGGATCGACGTCGAGAACAACGTGTCATTGACCGCGTTCATCGTGCCGCGGCTGCACACGCTGCCCGGCTCGCTCGTCGTCACCGATAACTACGATCTCGAGATGATCGACGCGTCGCAGCTGGAATCGATCGACAACGAGCTCGTGATCGACGCGCAGCCGAAGTTAACGATCGTCGAGCTGCCGAAACTAGTCCATGCCGCGAGCGTACGGATCGACGGCACCCCGAAGTTGGCGGCCGACATCGTCGACGCGCTGCGCGCGAAGGCCGCATCGCCGTAATCGGAGGTATCCTAGCGCCCATGACCCGCGACATCCTCGAGCTCGCCGGTGGGCTCGGCTACCTCGACGAGCTCTACGAACAAGCGCAACGACCCGACGGCATCGATCCGTCGTGGAGCGAGCTGATCGGCACGCCGAGCTCGACGAACGGCAGCAGCAACGGTAACGGCGCCGCCCCAGTCGCGGCAACGAACGGCAACGCCAGCGGCGCCGCGCCAACCGCGGTGACGAACGGCAACGGCAGCGGCGGCGTCTTGCGCAACGATTACGGCGAGCTTCGACCGACGACCCGCACGACGCGCAACATGCCGACGTTCGCGCGACCCGGCAACGTGACGATGTCGCCGATCACTGGCGCGGCGAAGGTCGCCGATGCCGCGACCCATTCGGTTTGGCCGCTGGTCAACGCGTTCCGAGTCCGCGGCCACTTTGCCGCGAACCTCGATCCGCTCGGCTTGCTCGAGACCGCGCGGGTCGACGAGCTCGATCCAGTCACCTGGGGGTTCACCGATGCCGATGCGACGCGCGTGATCGAGCCAACCGGCGTCCACGGCTTGGAGCGCGCGACGCTCGCCGAGTTGCTCGAGCACTTGCGGCGCACGTACGCGTCGTCCGTCGGCCTCGAGTTCATGCACATCGCATCGCCGCAGCGCCGCAGCTGGCTCGCCGCGCGGATGGAGAGCCTGCTCGCGAAACCGCCCGCGAAGCCGGTGCGCCGCCGCATGCTCGAGCAGCTGATCAGCGCCGAGCAATTCGAGCGGTTCTGTCATACGAAGTATCCCGGCACGAAGCGGTTCTCGCTCGAGGGCAGCGAGAGCTTGATCCCGATGCTCGACCTCGTACTCACCCACACGGCGCGCCTCGGCGCGATCGAAGCGGTGCTCGGCATGGCGCACCGCGGCCGGCTGACGACGATCGAGCAAATCCTGCGACGGCCCGCGCGCGACCTGTTCGGTCAGTTCGAGGACATCGAGCCGGAGAAGGCGCTCGGCGGCGGCGACGTCAAGTATCACCTCGGGTTCTCGACCGACCGCGACGATCCAAACGGCAACACGATGCACGTGTCGCTCGCGTTCAACCCGAGCCATCTCGAGGTCGTCGACCCGGTCGTCGTCGGTCGCGTGCGTGCGAAGCAGGTCCGGCACAGCGACACCGAGCATCGGCGCGTCGTCGGCGTGCTCGTCCATGGCGACGCCGCGTTCGCGGGCCAAGGCCTCGTGCCCGAGACACTGCAGCTGTCGAGCCTCGCCGGCTATCGCACCGGCGGCACGGTCCACATCATCGTCAACAATCAGGTCGGGTTCACCGCATCGCCCGCCGAGCAGCGCTCGACCCCGTACTGCACCGACGTCGCGAAGATGCTCGAGTGTCCGATCTGGCACGTCAACGGCGAGGATTGTGATGCGCTCGCGCGCGTCGTCGAGATCGCGTGCGAGTACCGTGCGCAGTTCGCGTCCGACGTCGTGATCGACATGTACTGTTTTCGCAAGTACGGCCACAACGAGAACGACGAGCCGGCGTTTACTCAGCCGATCATGTACGAGCGGATCAAGACCAAGCAGTCGCCGGTCGAGGTCTATACGAACAAGCTGATCGAGGAAGGTATCGTCACCGCGCCGGACGTCCAAGCGTTCAACGTCAAGCGGACCGCCGAGCTCGATATCGAGCTCGAAGCCGCGAAGGCGCAGAAACAGCGGAGCGAGGGCGCGTCGCTGACCGCGATGTGGCGCGGCTACATCGGCGGGATTCAAGCGAAGCCTGAAGAAGCCGACACCACGCTGGCGCGATCTGTACTCGAGACGATCGCGCAGGGCATCACCGAGTTGCCGCAAGGGTTCACGCCGCACCCGAAGATCGCGCGCCTGCTCGAGCAACGCGCGCAGATGGGCCGCGGCGAACGGCCGATCGACTGGGGCATGGCCGAGCTGCTCGCGTACGGCTCGCTGCTCAACCAAGGCGTCAACGTGCGGATGAGCGGGCAAGACTGTTCGCGCGGCACGTTCAGCCATCGCCACGCGATCATCACCGACATCATCAGCGGGCGCGAGCATCTCGTGCTCGGCGGGCTGCACGCGGATCAAGGCCAGTGCCGGATCTACGACTCGCCGCTATCCGAAGCGGGCGTGCTCGGCTTCGAGTTCGGCTTCTCGCTCGACTATCCCGACGCGCTGGTCCTGTGGGAAGCGCAGTTCGGCGACTTCGCGAACGGTGCGCAAGTCGTGATCGATCAGTTCATCACCTCGTCGGAGGATAAGTGGAAGCGGCTGTCGGGGCTCGTGCTGCTCCTGCCACACGGCTTCGAAGGCCAAGGGCCAGAGCACTCGAGCGCGCGACTCGAGCGCTACTTGCAACAGTGCGCCGAGCAGAACATCCAAGTCGCGCAGCCGACGACGCCGGCCCAGATGTATCACCTGCTGCGCTGGCAACACCTGCGGCGGTTGCGCAAGCCGCTGATCGTGATGACGCCGAAGAGCTTGCTGCGCTTGCCCGCCGCGACGTCCACGCTCGACGAGCTCGCGAACGGCGAGTTCCATCGCGTGCTCGCCGACGCGACCGCAGAGCCGGCCGGCGTGACGCGCGTGCTGATGTGCACCGGGAAGATCTACTACGAGCTGCTCGAGGAACGGCAGAAGCGCGCCGATCCGACCGTCGCGATCGTGCGACTCGAGAAGCTGTATCCGTGGTGGCCCGAGGTGGTCGACCAGTCATTCGCGCAGTACGGGGCGTTGCGCGAGCTGCTGTGGGTACAAGACGAGCCGATCAACATGGGCGCGGCGCCGTTCGTCGTGCCGAGGCTCGAAGCGCTGCTTGGCGATCGCAAGATCAAGCTCGACGTCGTGGCGCGCGCCGAGAGTGCGAGCCCGGCGACCGGATCGCACAAGGCGCACGTGATCGAGTCCGCGCAGATCATGAAGTCGGCGTTTGATCCACGCTGAGGTCGACGCTGACGTTGACTTGCACTTGAACATCAACGCCACTGTTGTCCTCGACCTTGACCGATAGCGAGCCACCGATCGGACCGGGACGGAGAGCGGCCAAGCGCTGGATCGATCGCGGCCTGCTTGTCATCGGCGTGGGCCTGTTGATCTTCGTCGT
>CAZDGY010000198.1:0-9145 GCA_964504685.1 uncultured Kofleriaceae bacterium
GTTAACAGATATACAGATTACGTCCGGGAAACCATCATAACCGAGTACCACCGGCTGCATACCGGCGTTTTTGATAGCGCTAGCGGCCATAGCCGAAATATCTTTGGGCGATATACCGGGCTCTACTTTGGCGGCTAGATCATTCAAAATCCGCGCCAGCTTTTGGCCGCCTTCGCGCATAATTTCAATTTCGTTATCTGTTTTGGGGCGCATTATAATCCCAACGCTTCGTGAATATTAGCCGCAATTTCATCAATCGTGCCATTGGCGCTTACTTTGTGAACCGGCACGCCATTATTTTTTAGATAATCCAGAATCGGCGCGATAGAACGCTGATATTCGGTAAAACGTTTTTCTATGACATTGGCGTCGTGATCATCCAGGCGACCGAGCAGACGATCATCGACGCGCTCGATCCGACTCCGCAGGACGTCGCCGGCGGCGCGAACGGCGAAACCGGCAGCGCGGTGTCGGTCGAGATCGGGCTATTGCCACCGGACTCGTCCAACCAGGTCGCGCGGCCAGACGACGCCGAGACGATCGGCGGCGGCATCGCGTTCATCTCCGGCACGGCGACGAGCGGCGCGATGACCGTGCCGTTTCAGGGCCAGATCGTGATCGATCAATCGCTCGTCACGGCGACCGAGCCGCTCGCGGATCTGCAACGCGTTCGCGGCGCATCCGTCGACCTCGCGTTCACCGCGGCGCCGCAGCAGCTCGAGCTACGCGTCGATCCGACGCACTGGTTCGATCAGTCCGACTTCTCGCAGCTCGCCAGCGGCGCTCCGCCGATCGGTGGCTACACGTGGACCGTCGACACGACGTTCGCGGCGCAGCTGCTCGAGGGCGTGAAGGGCGAGACCGGCGTCTACCTCTTCGATCTGGTTCCAGCCAATTAAAGGAGCTCTCGTGAATCACAGAATCTCATCCATATCCTTACTCGCTGCGCTGACCGCCTGTGGCGGTGGCGCGTCGAAGCCAGATGCCGCCGCGGACGCGTCGACCGGCGACGGCGGCCTCAATGCGCTCGGTTCGTTCGACCCCGGCTTCACGCCGACGAGCCCGAACACACCACTGTCAATCGAGGTCACGATCTCGGGTGAGACGCTCGGCGAGAACGGGCTGCCGTTTCAACCCGTGAACCAAGGCGACCCGCAATTCGTCGACGGTTGGAGCGTGACGTTCGAGAAGTACATCGTCGTGATCGGCAACGTCCGGCTCAGCCCTGGCGCGACGCAGTACTCGAACCAGCAGCAGCTCAACTCGATCGTGGCGATGAAGCCCGGGCCGTACGTGATCGACGTGCACCAACTCGCGACCGATGGCTTCAACGGGTTCGTCGGTGCCGATGGCGAGGAGCCGGCGGCGGGGATCTTCAAGTGGGATACGCAGGACGACGGAACGGCGTTCGATTCGAGCACGCTCTACGCGTTCAGCTACGACACGGTGCCGGCGCAATACCCCGCAACCCAGGTGAACCTGACCGAGAGCGAGCTCGCGATCTACGACACGATGGTCAAGAACCATTGGGACAAATACATCGAGGCGCGCGCGGACTTCGTCGCGAGCGGCAAGTACCCGGACGCACCGACCGAAGCGAAGTTCGAGGCGCTTGCCGGCGGCGTTTACGACTCGGGCGCGGGGGCATACACGACCGCGCCGCAAGTGCACTTCGTGTTCGGCTGGAACGACGCGACGTCGAGCATCAACTGCATCAATCCATTCAACGGCAACATGGACGAGGCGGATCTCGCGAACCGCGGCGTGCAGCCGAACTCCAACGGCGCCACGATCGCGCAGGTGACGGTGCACACCGATCACGCGTTCTGGGACAAGCTCAAGCAAGAAGGCACGCCGCTGCGGATGGACTACATCGCCGCGTGGGCGGGCGCCGATACGAACACGACGCCGCTCGACCTCGGCTCGCTCGCGAACGAGCCGCTCGCGACGACGTTCAGCGATGGTACCGCGCTGCCGGATCGCGCGCCGTTCCTCATCAATCCGACCGGAACGTTCACGAGCGATCAGACGAATCCGAGCCAGGTCACGCTCGATCTCAACGGCGTACCGTCGTCCGACATCTCCGGGCTATCCGCGTTCATGGCGTTCTCGGCGCAGTCGCAGACGCACCTCAACGCGAACGGCCTTTGCTACATCGTCGGCCAGAACGCTTCGGACCCGTTCTACCACCCGATGATCGCGCCGGCGCAGTAACGCCGCGTCCCACTCGTGACGCACGACCAATTGCGAACCGCGATTCGCGCCGCGGGGCTTCGCGCGACGCTGCAACGCATCGCGGTGCTTCGCATCGTCAACGCTAGCGATGTCCCGCTGTCGCACGGCGAGATCTCGCTTCGGCTTGTCGGCGTCGCCGACGATCGCTCGACGGTCTATCGCAACCTGATGGACCTCGCGCGTGTAGGACTCTTGCGTCGCGTCGCGGTCGGCGATCGCACGTGGAGGTTCGAGCCGGCGAAGAGCGCGCCGCATGCGCGAGCCCATCCGCACTTCATCTGTACGAGCTGCGGTGCGGTGTCGTGCCTGCCCGACTTGAAGGTCACGATCCGCCGCGTCAACGCACCGCGCTCGATCAAGCTCGGCGAATTCGAGGTCCAGGTTCGAGGGATGTGCGACGTCTGCGCTCGCGTTCGGTCGTAGTACAGTGATGCGATGCAGTTCGCGTTGCGCCGGCTCGGGATCGCGACGGCGTGTTGCGCCCTCGCGATCGGCGGCAGCCTGATCGCCGGCCGACTCGGCGGCCTGATCGGCGGCGGGCTCGGCGGAGGCTTCGGGTTGTGGGTGTGGCTGATCCTGCCGCGCACCGCGCACTCCGCGTTCGAAGCCGGTCGCTACTCGGTCGCGGCGCGGCGTTATCGCGTGCTCGGCGCGCTCGCAGGCTCGGAGCGCCGAGCGCGCGCGGCGTTGCTTTCGCGCGCCGCGTGTTGCGTCGCGATCGGCGACGGCGCCGCCGCCGAGGCGTTGCTCGCCGGCCTCGACGTCCACACGCTCGAAGCCGCCGAGCGCACCGTGTTGCTCAACAATCGCGCGTGCGCCCAACTCGCCGGCGGTGATCCGCTCGCCGCGCTCGCGTTCGTCGACGAAGCCGCGGCGCTGCGACCCGATGTGCCGTCGGTGCAACACACTCGCGGCCGCGCGCTGCTCGAATCGGGCCGGGTCGATGATGCGATCGCCGTACTCGACCACATGCGCGCCGGCGGCGAGCTACCGCCGCGGCTCGAAGCCGAGCGCTGCCGCGACCTCGCGAAAGCGTGGGCGCAGAAGGGCCAGGTCGCGTACGCCGACGACTACCGCCAGCGCGCCGACGCGTTCGGCCGCTGAGTTAGTGACACCACGACCGGCACATCGACTCGCACACGTAGTTCGTGGAGTTGCCGGGGGCGGTCGCGCGACAGCCGGCAAAACATGACCCGCTATCCGTCGCGGTGACGTGGATCTGCGCCATCTTCGCTTTGCAGACCGCGCGCGGATCGGTTGGCTTCGCCTTGGGCTTCGCGGGCGCGGAGGGGGCTGCCATCGCTGCCGGTGCCGCGGGTGGTGCCGGTGGTTCGGCCGCGGGCCCATCTCCGCCGAGGACGCGCCACGGCTTGGGAAACAGCGCCCAATGGCCGTTCACGTAGATGAGGCCGTCGTACGACATGCCGAGCGCCTCGCCCGGCTTGACGTACTTCCAGTAGTAGACCGTGAGCCCCGGCTTGAACATCGCGCCGACGCGGCGGTAGCCCCCGGGAAAGTCGTTCTGGACCTGCGGGGTCCATTGCTTGATGTCGTCGGTAGTCGCCTTGTAGATCAGCAGCGCGGTGTTCTCCGGATCGGCGCCGAGCACGAGGTTGGGGTCGGACCACAACGCTTTGTAGCCATGTTCCGCCTTGGCCGCGGCGGCGCCGTCGAACACCGCGGCGTAGTCGGCGCTGGTCGGCTCCAGGGCCCTGGTCATCGCCAGCGCGTTGCTGGCGGTCCGCACATCGGTCACCAGGTCGTGCGCGCCCTCGGGGGTGCCCGGATACTTCGCGAGCAGCGAGGGCGCCGCCGGCGAGGCTGCGGCGGGTTGCGCCGAGCCGGTAGCGGCCGGCGGACTCGCATCGCCCGAACCGCTACAGCCCGCGGCGATCGCTGCGAGCACGAGACCGACCACCGAATCGCAAATCACATGACGCTTCATCGATCGCAGGCATATCTCATCTCGTTTCGCGCTCCGCACGAACGGAGTTGTTACATCGCGCGACGGAGATCAGCGCCAGCTCGGACCGAGCTCGGCCTCGAGGATGTCGCTCGCGAGCGAAACACATTCGTTACAGAGCGCGACCCCGCCGCGACCGAGAAGTTTTTTTACGTCGACCTCGAGCTTGCCACACCACGAGCACACGTTCGTCGCGTTCGGGCGCTCGCCCGAGGTCGCGGCTTCGAACGTGTCGGGCGTGGGGACGCGAAACTCGCCGGTCGTGCCGACATCGATGCCGCCGAGCGTGCGGTGACACGGAGCGCAGACCATGACGAGCTCGCCACCGTCGACGGGTTGGCTGCAGATCGGGCAGTGCACGAAATGACTCTAGCAAAGATGCCGACTACACGTCGGCGGTATCGCGCGGTAGCGTCACCGTCATCGTCGTGCCCTTGCCGACCGAGCTCGCGACCACGATGCTGCCGCCGTGCTCGGCGATGACCGCATGGCAGGTCGCGAGGCCCAAGCCGGTGCCATGCTTCTTCGTCGTGTAGAACGGATCGAAGATCCGCTCGAGCTGCTCGCTCGGAATACCGGGGCCGTCATCCGCCACGACGATCGTCGCTTCGCGCGGCGCGGTGCGCGCGGTGACCTTGACGTGCTTGCCGGCTCCCGCCGCGGCGTCGGCGGCGTTGCGCACGAGGTTCCACACGACCTGGCGCAGCTTCGCCGGATCGCCGACCACCGGCAGCGGCTTGTCGACGTCACACGCGATCTCGACTTCGGCGAACGCCTGATCGCCGCGCGCGACTTGCAGGGTTTCGTCGACGAGCACCCCGAGGTCGAGCTCGATCGGCTGGCTCGGCCGCGGATTCGCGTAGTCGAGCAAGTCGCCGATCAGCACGTTGAGGCGTTGGATCTCGCGGTGGACGATCGCCATCAGCGTGCGATCGTCGTCGGACACCGGTGCATGCTTCAACAGCTCGATCGATCCGGAGATCGACGCGAGCGGGTTGCGGATCTCGTGCGCTATGCCGGCGGCGAGCTGACCGACCGTCGCGAGCCGTTGTGCGCGCTGCATGTGCTGCTCGAGCCGGCGCAGCTCGGTCAGATCTTGGAAGTTGATGACCCGGCCGACCACCGCGTCGCGCATGTCGCGCAACGGCGATACCGTCACGCCGATCGTGAGCGCGTGATCTTTGGCCGCGATCGCCAAGTCGGCGCGCCGGAGCTCGGACTCGGCGCCTTGCAGCAGCGCTGACAAGCCGGGCAACACGCGGTCGATCGACTGGTTCGCGAGCGAGCTCGGCGGTCGCCGCAGGATATCGGCGGCAGCTTGGTTGGCGGTGAGCACGGTGCCATCGGGCGTCGTCGTGATCAGGCCCGAGCTCAGCGACCGCACGATGTCTTGGTGCAGCGTCAATAAGTCTGCCGCGGCGCGGCGAGTCGTCGCGAGCGCTTCGGAGCCGCGTTGCAGCTGGTCGCCGAAGATCAACGCGAGTGCGCCGACGCCGATCAACGCAGCGAGGTTGACCGCGATCGTGCGACCGAGCTCGAGCCCGCTTTGCTCCCACGGATGAACCTGTGCCGACAGCGGCAGATCGATCGCGCGCAACCATGCGAGCAACGCGATCGCGATGTACGCCGCCGCCGAGGCGGCTGTGACGACCGCGGCACCGCGCCGGTATAGCAGCGCGCCAGCCGAGACGATCGATAGCGCGAACAGGAACGCGTACGGGCTCTGGGCACCGCCAGTGACGTAGACGAGCAGTGACGTGACGAGCAGGTCGGTCGCGAGCATCGGCCGCGCGACCTTGCGCGGTGACAGTCCGCGACGGAGCAGCACGCCGAACACGATCGTCGAGACGTAGGTCGCGACGATGATCGTCGATTGCAGCCACACCGCGGCGCGCGCCGGTGCCTCGCCGCGGACGAGCAGCCACACCGACAGGCCGAGCACGACCGTGATGACGAGCGTGCGCAGCACCAGCAGGCGAACGACGCGACGGCCGACATCACTCGGCGGCTGCGCCGGGGCGTGGACGAGCGAATCGCCCGGCGTGGGCGCGCCGCGGGCGATGATCGGGACCGGGATGGTCTCGGTCCGGTCTCGGTCGGTGCTCAGCTGATGTTTCCGGCCAGCTTGAAGATCGGCAGGTACATCGCGATGATCAAGCCGCCTACGACGACGCCGAGGAACGCCATCATCACGGGTTCGATCAGGGCGGTGAGCCCAGCCACCGCGAGGTCGACTTCTTCCTCGTAAAAGTCGGCGATCTTCTGGAGCATCGTATCCATCGCGCCGGTTTGCTCGCCGACGCCGATCATCTGCACCACCATCGCGGGGAACACCTTCGACTCGGCGAGCGGACCCGCCATGTCGTGACCTTCGGCGATCTTTTCGCGCGCGCGTTGGATGCCGGCTTGGACTACTTTGTTGCCTGCGGTCTTCGCGCAGATATCGAGTGCGTCGAGGATCGGCACACCCGACGACAGCAGCGTGCCGAGCGTGCGCGTGAATCGCGCGACGATGATCTTGCGCAGCGTCGGCCCGATGATCGGGATGCGCAGCAACATGCGATCGACCGTCTCTTTGCCGCGATCGGTGCGTCGCATCGCGCCGACACCTACGAACAGGCCGATCAACCCGCCGGCGAACAGGTACCAGTGGTTCAAGAACCCGTGCGAGATCTTGATGACGACTTGGGTCGCGCCGGGCAGCTCGTGATTGCCCATGTCGCGATACATCTTCTCGAAGGTCGGGATCACCTTCACCATCATCACGAGGATCACGCCGATCGCGACGACCAAGATGCCGACCGGATAGATCATCGCGCTCTTGAGCTGCCCCTTCAGCTTCACCGCCTTCTCGATGTAGATCGCAAGGCGGTTCAAGATCGTGTCGAGGATGCCGCCGACCTCGCCTGCGGCGACGAGGTTGACGTAGAGCTCGTCGAACACCTTGGGATGACGGCGCAGCGCTTCGGAGAACGTCGAGCCCTGTTCGACGGTGTTCTTCACCTGGCCGAGGATCTTGCCGAAGATCTTGTTCGGCGTTTGCGCGGCGAGGATGTCGAGACACTGAACCAGCGGCAAGCCGGCGTCGATCATCGTCGCGAGCTGGCGCGTGAAGATCTGTAGGTCTTTCGGAGTGACGCCCGAGCCAAAGACGATCTGGAGCTCGCGCGCTTCCTTCTTGACCCGGCCGATCGTCATGCCGTCGCCGCGTAGCCGGCTCTCCACCGCTTCGGCCGAGTCGGCTTCCATCACGCCTTTGCGTTTCTCGCCGGCGCGGGTCGTAGCCTCCCACTGGAACTTGGCCATCGTGACTCCTACCGTTTCGCCGCAGCTGCTGGCGGCGGCCCACTGCCGCCGAGCGAACCGCCCGCATTGAGGATCATCGTCTTCAGCTCGTCGACTTCACTCGAGTGACCGAGCGCCTCTTCCGCCGTGATCGTCTTCTTCATGAACAGGTCGCACAGCGCCTGATTCATCGTCTGCATGCCGAACTTGGTCTGGCCGATCTGCATCTGCGAATAGACCTGATGCAGCTTGTCCTCGCGGATCAGGTTGCGAATCGCGGCGTTCGGAATCATCACCTCGGCGGCGAGTGCCCGCCCGCCGGTCGCCTTCGGGATCAGCGTCTGCGAGATCACGCCTTCGAGCACGAACGACAGCACCGCGCGGATCTGACTCTGCTGGTGCGACGGGAACACGTCGACGATACGGTTGATGCTCTGCACCGCCGAGTTCGTGTGCAGCGTGCCGAACGCGAGGTGGCCGGTCTCCGCGATCGCGAGCGCGGCTTCGATCGTCTCGAGGTCGCGCATTTCGCCGATCAGCACGACGTCGGGGTCTTGGCGCAGGATGTACTTGAGCGCGCGCTTGAACGAGGTCGAGTCGCGGCCGATCTCGCGTTGGTTGACGAGACACGCCTTGTGCTTGTGCTGGAACTCGATCGGGTCCTCGACGGTCACGATGTGACCGCGCATCCGCGTGTTGATCCGATCGATCATCGACGCGAGCGTCGTCGACTTGCCCGAGCCGGTCGGCCCGGTCACGAGCACCAGGCCGCGCGGCCGCTCGGTTAGCTCGGTGACGATCGGCGGCAGCCCGAGATCTTCGAGTGGGATGATGTTGTACGGCACGAGCCGAAACGCTCCGCCGACACACGACTGTTGCATGTACACGTTCGCGCGGAACCGCGCG
Organism: uncultured Kofleriaceae bacterium; assembly: GCA_964504685.1. Lineage (GTDB taxonomy): Bacteria > Myxococcota_A > Polyangia > Haliangiales > Haliangiaceae > JABFXX01. The sequence continues at coordinate 8,390 of CAZDGY010000198.1, forward strand.
AGGTTGCGCACGCCGAACGAGAAGTCGATCTCGAGATCCTCCTCGAACCGCAGCTTCTGCGCGTCGTTCATCACCGAGTAGCACAGCTGCTTGGTATCGACCGGGGTCAGCTCGTCGGTCTGCAACCGCACGAGCTCGCCGTCGATCCGCAACCGCGGTGGCGAGCCCGCGGAGATGTGCAGATCCGACGCTCCCTTGTCGAGCATCGCCTTGAGCAGCGCTTGCAGGTTGAGTTGGGCCATTAGTCGTCGACCGTGGTGCGAAGGATCTCTTCAGGGGTCGTCATGCCTTCGATGATCTTCGCGACGCCCGCCATCCGCAGAGATTGCGTGCCGCCGCGGATCATCTCGGTCTTGATCTCGGCTGCCGAGGCGCCCTGCAGCACGAGCTCCTTGAGTGGATCGGTGAACGGCATCACTTCGTACAACGCGACGCGGCCCTTGTAGCCGGTGTTGTTGCAGGTGCCGCAGCCGCGCCCGACCATGATCGTGGTCTTGCGGATCTGCTCCTCGGTCATGCCCATCTTTGCGAGCGCCTCGGCGTGCTTCTCGCCCGGTTGCTTGCAGTCGACGCAGATCCGGCGCGCGAGCCGCTGAGCGACCACCAAGTTGACCGATGCGGTCACGAGGAACGGCTCGATGCCCATGTTGAGCAAGCGCGACACCGTCGACGGCGCGTCGTTCGTGTGCAACGTCGACAATACGAGGTGGCCGGTGAGCGCGGCTTTGACGCCGATCTCGGCGGTCTCGAAATCGC
>CAZDGY010000199.1:0-9137 GCA_964504685.1 uncultured Kofleriaceae bacterium
AGTTCATGTGTAGCCCGCCGGCGCCCTAGCGACGATGACTCGCTCGGATCGCCGCGCTATGCTGCCGGCATGCTCGGCGTCTCGAAGATCATCGCTGGCGATCCGGCGCGGGTCGAGCTGCCGCGCGCGTACAACGCCGCGGTCGATCTGATCGACCGTCACGTTGCCGAGGGTCACGGCGATCGAGTTGCGGTGATCGACGACGATGGCCGATTCACGTATCGCGAGCTTGCAGAGCGCAGTGACCGCGCCGCCACCGCATTCGCCGTGCTCGGAGTGCGCGCCGAGCAACGCGTCGCGCTGTGCCTGCTCGATTCGGTCGAATTTCCGACCGCGTTCGCCGGGGCGATGAAGCTCGGCGCCGTGCCGGTGCCGCTCAACACGATGCTCACCGCCGACGACTACGTGTACTTGCTGCGCGACATGCGAGCGAGCGCGCTCGTGGTCAGCGACACGCTCGTGCCGAAGCTCGCGCCCGCGATCGCGGCGTGCCCGGGTTTGCAAGTCGCGGTCGTCGGCAACGCCGGCGACTACATCCAGTGGCGCGTCATCGTAGAAGAAGCCGAGCCGATCGCAGCCGCGGCCGAGACCACGCCCGACGACGTCGCGTTCTGGCTGTACTCGTCGGGATCGACCGGCAAGCCGAAGGGCGCGCTGCACCTGCACGGCAGCCTGCAGTGGACCGCGGCGCTCTATGCGCAGGCGATCCTCGGGATCCGCCCCGACGACGTCGTTTACTCCGCCGCGAAGTTGTTCTTCGCGTATGGCCTCGGCAACGCGTTGACGTTCCCGTTCTCGGTCGGCGCCACCGCGGTGCTGTGCTCGGAGCGGCCGACGCCCGCGACCGTCATGCGCATCCTGCGGGCACACCAGCCGACGATCTTCGGCGGCGTGCCGACGCTGTACGCTTCGCTACTCGCCGAGCCGACGTTGACGCGCGATGTGGCGCCGCGATTGCGCGTGTCGATCTCCGCGGGCGAAGCGCTGCCGAAGCACATCGGCGAACGCTGGCGCGATCGGATGGGGAGCGAAATCCTAGACGGCATCGGCTCGACCGAGATGCTGCACATCTTCTTGTCCAATGCGCCGGGCGACGTCCACTACGGTACGACCGGGCGCCCCGTCCCCGGCTACGAGCTCGAGCTGCGCGAAGATGACGGCTCGCCGTGCGCCAGCGACGAAGGCTCGCTGTGGGTGCGCGGCCCGTCGAGCGCGACCGGATATTGGAACGATCGAGCGCGCAGCGTCTCGACGTTTCATGGCCCGTGGACGCGCACCGGCGACCGCTACCTGCGCAACGCCGACGGTACGTGGACCTACTGCGGTCGCGCCGACGACATGCTCAAGGTCGGGGGGATCTGGGTGTCGCCGTTCGAGGTCGAGTCGGCGCTCGCGTCGCACCCGGCGGTGCTCGAGTGCGCGGTCGTCGGCGTCGAGGATAAGGATGGCCTGACCAAGCCGAAGGCCTTCGTGGTGTTACGCGGACAGGCGAAGGCCGAGCCGACCGAGCTCCAGGCGTTCGTCAAAGACCGGCTCGCACCGTTCAAGTATCCGCGCTGGGTCGAGCTCGTGACCGAGCTGCCGAAGACCGCGACCGGCAAGATCCAGCGGTTCAAGCTCCGGTGATCTCTGCGGGCGAGAGGCAGGCCCTCACCGTCGATGGGATCGAGCTCGAGACCGCGTGGTTCGGCGAGCGCTCGTCTGGACCGGTGCTCGTGTTCCTGCACGAGGGGCTCGGTTCGGTCGAGCAGTGGCGCGATATGCCGGCCGAGCTCGCTCGCCGCACCGACTTGCCCGCGTTCGCGTATTCGCGGCAGGGCTATGGATCGTCGTCGTCGGTTACCGTGCCACGGCCGCTGACGTACATGCACGACGAGGCCGCGCGACTGCCGAGGATCTTGGCGGCGGCGCACATCTCCAACGCGATCCTCATCGGGCATAGCGATGGCGCCTCGATCGCGATCGTCGCCGCCGGCTCGCGTGTGATCGCACCCCGCGCACTCGTGCTGATCGCGCCGCACGTGTTCGTCGAAGACGTCTCGGTGACCTCGATCGCGGCTGCGGCCGATGCCTATCGCACCGGCGACCTGCGAGCACGCCTCGCGCGCTATCACCGCGACGTCGACGGCGCGTTTTGGGGCTGGAACCGCGCGTGGCTCGACCCCGCGTTCCGCGGGTGGAACCTCGAGAGCCACTTGCCGGCGATCGCGGCGCCGACCCTCGTCGTTCAAGGCGAAGCCGATGAATACGGCACGCGCGCGCAAGTCGATGCGATCGCCCGCCAGCTCGGCGGCCCGTGCGACGTCGCGATGATCGCCAACGCAGGCCACACCCCGCAGCGCCAGCAGCCGGAGGCCGTCTACTCGTGCGTAGCCGCGTTCGTAGCCAGCATCATCCGGTGAGCGCGGACATCGCCGCCCACGATGCGGCGAGCATCGACGCCGCGAACGCGAACGCCGCGGGCTTGTCCCACCAGCGACGCGGCGGCTCGAACGTGCGCGCAATAGAGTTGCGAATGCGCAGACGCACCGCATCGCTTGGCCGCGCGGTGTCGGCGCCGGTTTCGATCGCGCTCTTGACGTCGAGGAGCTCGCGCAGGCACGTGCGGCAGGTCATCAAGTGCGCTTCGATCGATTCGCGCTCGGCAGGGGTCGCCACGCCGAAATGAAAGCCCACGAGCTGAGGGTGGATCGATTCGCAGGCCGTCATGTCATCTCCTCGCGCAGTCGTTTGACCATGTCGTGCATCCGCGACTTCACGGTGCCGAGTGGAATCTCCAAGATCGTCGCGACCTCGTCATACGATAGGCCGCTCGCGCGCAGCTGATAGAGCTCGGCCAACGTCGGTGGCAAGCGAGAGATCGCGTCGTGCAACGGCGCGGCCTTCGGTTCGACGTCCGGCTCGGATGCCGCCACCTCGGCAAGGTGCGCTGCAGACTCGAGCGCAGTGCGCCCGCGCTGTCGCGATCGCACTCGATTCAGACAGATATTGCGCGCGACCTGAAACAGCCACGCTTTGAAGCTGCGCAACTCGGTATGGGCGCGGCGTGCATGGAGCAGCGCGAGGAAGGTCTCGTGCAGGATGTCCTCGGCTTCGTCGGTGTCGCCGAGCTGCGCCGACACGAAACCGAGCAAGCGTCGATCATAGCGTTCGTACAGCGCATCGAACGCCGCGAGCTCGCCGCCGAGCAAGCGCCCGTAGAGGATCTCGTCGCTCGCCATGGCTACCGCGGGCTCATCGGCTCGACCGATGCGCGTGGGCGCAGCGCCGCGATCGTTGCGATCAACCCGGCGATCAGCACGATGATCAGCGCGAGCACGAGGTTGTGCAGCGATTCTTCCGTGCCGAGGCCGAATACCTCGAGCTGGCGCTCGGGCGGCAGCTGCGGCAGGTAGTGAGCCGACGTGCAGATGCCGATCGCGGTGCCGAGCACGCCGCTCGCTAGCGTCATGCCGCCTAGCAGCAGGCCGAGTCGCTCGTAACGCCGGTCGCGCCGCAGCACGAGCAGCGCGACTACCGCGAGCAACGCGAAGCCAAACAGAATCGTCGGGTACATGCCCCAACCGCCCGCTGCGAAGAAATTGGACCACATCGAGAGCTCCTTCGTGACCCCATGACGGGGCTGCACCTAAGGAACCGCTCCGCGGAAAAAGTTCGCTGCAATATGAGCCCGGCATCGCGTGTCAGGGTTGTGTAACGGCGTGGACCCAACGCCGATGGCGGCCGTTTGCACGGCGATGATGAAGGCCACATCGCGGCTGCTCGCTTTGACGCTGCTCGGGTCGTGCTCGGCGGGTCCGAGACCCACGCCCGCTGCCCCTCCGGCCACGATCGCGAAGCCAGTCGCCGCGGACGCAGCGACCTCTCAGCATCGCTGTCTCGCGTCGGTGTGGCCAAACTACAACCAAAGCGCAGAAGAGTGGACCGACCCCGACCCCGCGCCGGCCGACGCGGATGCGGCGCCTGGCGATGTCGAGGAAGACACCGCGTACGGCGGCAAGACTCGCGACGATCTCGCGGCCGAAGCGAGCGCCGCGGTGCCGATCGGCGGCGTGTGCGATACCCGCCATCGGCCAGATGTCGAAGGCGCCGTACTCGCCGAGGCCAAGCCGAGCCCCGCGCGCGCCGGCGCTGGATGGAATCGCAGATCGCCGCCGGCGTATCGCGATGCGGTCCGCGGCGCGCTCGGGCTGACCACGGCCGAAGAAGCGAAGCTCGCGCAAGACGGTTTCGTCGTCGCGGCTCGGCTCGGCTACGCGAACTATACGTCGGCGTTCTACGACATCCACCGCGCCCAACTGCCGGTGTTCGTCAGCGCCGGAGCGATCCTGCACGCGGTTTACGCCTCACACGATTCGCTCGTCGCGAGCCTCGAGAAGGCGCAGCTGGTCAAGCGTCTCGACGCCGCGCTCGGCGCGATGGAGTGCGGGCTCGCCGCTGCGACCGCCGACTATCCGCCTGACACGGTGCACGACCTGGACGTCTACCTCACCGTTGCACGCAGCTTGCTGGTCAGCCCGGACGAGAACACGAACGTCACGTCCGAGCTCGGTAACGCCGACGAGGTCGATGCGCTCGTCAAGCTCGTGCGCGCCGCCGACGGGATTCACGAAGTCGAGCTGTTCGGCCGCACGCGCAACATCGATGCGAGCCAGTTCACCCCGCGCGGTCACTACACCGGCGACCTCGCCGGTTACTTTCAGGCGGCGATGTGGCTATCGCGCGTCGAGCTCAACCTGGTGTCGCGCGATTCGCGCAGCTCCCAGCCTGGGTACGTTCCCGATCCGAGCGAGACCCCGCGGGAAGCGGTCGACGCGCTCGCGCTCGCGGATCTCGCACAACGCACCGGCGCGCTCGGCGACTTCGCGGCGCTCGATCAAGCGTGGGCGGCGCTCGCCGGCGCGCGGGCCGATGTCTCGCTCGCCGACCTCGTCGCGCTTCGCACGAAGGCCGGCATCACCGATCTCCGTCGCGCCGACACCGCGGTGCGCTTGCGCAATGCGATCGGCGATGGCTGGAAGCGCACCGTCAACACGAGCCCGATGCCAAACGTCCCGAACCTGCCGGTGATCGCGACGCCGATCGGTGCGCGGTTCACCGCGGACAACGGCGCGCTCGATGCGTTGATCACGCGGCGCGGCGATCAACACGACGGCGTCGAGATCGGCTACGCGCTCGGTCACGATCGCGCGAAGGCGTTCGCCGATCCGAGCATCGCACGCGAGCTCGCCAAGGCGCGCGACTCGTTGAGCCACGTGCCGGTCGGCCCGGATCTGTACAGCAGCTGGCTCGCGGCGATCCGCACGCTCGCGACCAAGCCGGCTGGCGCGTTGCCGTCGTTCATGGATGGCTCGGCGTTCGCCGACCTCCGGCTCGACACCGCGCTCGTCGCGTACGGCCAGCTCCGTCACGACCACGTGTTGATCGAAGCGCAGGTCTACGATGTCGGTGGCTGCGAGATTCCCGACGGCTACGTCGAGCCGGTGCCGGCGACGTATCACGCGCTCGCCGACCTCGCTGCGAAGGGTGCCGCCACGTTCGGCGCGCTCGATCCGAAAGACGCAGGTCATGGCGTGAAGTACTGGAAGCGCCTCGAGCAGTTGATGCACGTGCTCGAGACCATCTCGAACGACGAGCTCGCGAACCGGCCGCTATCCGCGGACGAGAAGCGGTTCCTCGCGATGATCGTCGAAGAGCGCGACGCCGACGCATGGAACTACAACGGCCACTTTCCGATCCCGACGTACGACGGCTGGTACATCGATCTGTTCCCGACGATCGACGTCTCGACGCAGAGCGCGGCGTTCGTCGCCGACTACGCGACGGTGGATCGCAACGACACCAAGCTGATCCACTACCTCGGCGCGAAAGGTCCAGAGCTCGGCGTGTTCGTCGTCGACACCGGCGGCGGCCCGCGGATGATGGTCGGCCCGGTGCCGCAGGGGTTCGCCCTGACCGGTCCGCTCACGCATCGCTACACCGATGCCGATGCGATGACCGTCGCCGGCCGCGAGCCGTGGGCCACGAGCTACACGGTCGCTGCGCCGCCCGAGCCTGCGTTCGTCGCATCGCTGCAACCGGTGATCGACCCGAGCCCGAAGCCGGGGTGGGGCGCACGCAAACCCGGGCCGCCCGCCGTTCTAACCCTGGATGCGACCGACGACCTCGGCGACGCGACCATCGAGCTCTACGATCACCACTTCGTCACCGCCGGTGCGGTACACGTTCACGTCGGAGCCGGCAAGACCGACGTCGCGCTGCCGAAGCTCGCGGCCCGCGTCGAAGGCGTGCGGGTGAGGATCGGTGCTTTCGTCGGCCGGATCGACGCGGATCGCTCGGGCAACGGGAGCGCGACGTTCGGCGGCTTCACGCCACGTGGGGGCGCACCGCAGCAGCAATAGAATCGGCGACGCAGATCTGATTCGACGCGTGCGCGATCGTATTGCACGTGACGATGCCTGCGGCACCCGCAGCGGCGAGCTCCGCCTGCAATGCATCGGCGAACACCGCGTGGATCGCGACGCACATCGGCGGCGCGCCTCCCGCGGCCACGACCTGACGCGTCGCCTCGATCATCGTCTTGCCGGTGGACACGATGTCGTCGATCACGACCGGCGTGTGTCCGTTCCACGCGCCCGACGGCGGCGTGATCGAGACGTCGCGATCGCCGCGCCGGGTCTTCTCGAGGATGACGTACGGCGCGCCACAAGCCGCCGCGACCGCCGAGACCCACTGCGCGCTCTCGGCATCGGGCCCGATCAGCACGGGCGAATGCACCGATGATTCGATCCACGACGCGATCGCCGACGCAGCGTGCGCGACCCCGGTCGGTATCGTGTACAGCTCGGCGAGCGACGCGTGGCGATGCAAGTGCGGGTCGACCGTGACGAGCCAATCGACCGCACGCGATACGAGCTTCGCGAAGTATCCCGAGGTCACGCCTTCGCCTGGCTTGAACCGATGGTCCTGGCGCATGAACGCCAAGTACGGCGCGACCAAGCCGACGCGACGCGCACCGAGCTCGCGCGCGGTCTCGGCGACGAATGCGACGCGCATGAACTGCTCCGCCGGCCGCGGATACAGGCTCGCTACGATCGCGACCGACTCGCCGGTCAGCGGCGCATCGATTCGCACGTAGATCTCGCCGTCGGGGAACTCGCGCAACTCGGGCCTGACGAGGCGTGCTCCGACTCGCGTCGCGAGCTTCTCGGCATGACCTTCGCTGCCGGGCAGCGCGACGACGATCGCCACGCTCTCAAGCTATCAGATCGCTTTGAGCGGCGTGAGATGCAGCAACACCGGAATCACCTTGCCGCTCGTCACGATCGCCATGTGCTCGTACTGCGACCGCACATACAGCAGCTTGGCGCCACGCTCGTGCTTCGAAAAGCCGCCGGCGCTCGTCGGCATGCCCTCGCGCGCGACCGCGAACTTGTACTTCTTCGCGAACCCGGCCGACTCCTGTGCAGTGCTCGCACCGACGACGATCAGCTTGTGCTCGTCGGCGTGCTTGCCCGAGCCGATGTACTCGTCGAACGCGGCCTCGCCGGCGTACATCGCATCGAGCAAGATGATCTGCTCGACGAGGCGGTGATCGACCCACTGCATCACGGTGCGGAACGCGCCGGAGTGACCCATCACGATCGTCGGGCCGTCGGGAATCTTGAGATTCGCGCGAGCGACCGCGCGGCGTAGCTCTTTGAGCGCGGGCCAGTTGACGCTGTCGTCGTTGCCGGCAGGTGCGTCGGGCACGATGAACATCGCGTTCTGGTGGCTCGCGCGGAACTGCTTCGCGAGCTCGTGATCGCGCCACGCACCGTCGGCGTCGGTGTAGTAGCCGTGGACGTAGATCACCGTGCCCGCGGTATCGCGATCGTAGCCGTCGGGGATCCACACGTGGACCGCGCCCTCGGACGTCTTGATCCGCCAATGCGTGCCGCCTGCGACCGAGTCTTCGCGCTTGTCGAGCCGCGACTCGCCATCGTCTTTCGGAGCGCGATGTTCGGCGTGCGCGCGCGGGGTCTGCGTTGCCATCCGCGCCGCTTTACCAGGCGGTGCGGCCGGAGCCGGCGCGGTGTCGGCGGCGGCCGGCGCGGTGTTCTCGCCCGGTGTGCCCGGTCCATCATCCGCGGTCGACACCGACGTCTTGCCGCCAGAGGCCGGCGGTGAGTCATCACTGCCCGTCTGTGTCGCGGCCGGTTGATCGGCGAACGCCGGAGCGGAGACGAGCAGCGCGACGAGGACCGCGAGTGATTTCATTTCGAATCCTTCGGTGCCGTGATCATCAGATGCACGGCTTTCTCGGAGTCTGGGTAGCCGAAGCGGAACATCAGCTTACGGTGCGGCTGCGAGGCCCACAGCTTCACCATCTCGTCGCTGACGTCCTTGTTCGCCTCCTCGAGGAACGCGCCCCCGAACGAGCCGAACGTGGTCTGCGTGAAGCCGGCTTTCTTCGCCGCGTGCGGCGCGATGCCGGTCGAGTCCGAGGCCATCCACGTCATGTTCGCGAGCAAGTACTCGCGGATGCCGGAGAACCCCGAGTCCCAGATCAGATAGCTCGCCGCCTTCGTGATCGCGGCGACCTTGCCCTTGGCCAGCAGGTACTTCTCGAGCCCCGAGCCTTTGAACGCTTTGTCACCGAGGTTCCACGCGATGTGGCGATGCGTGACGAGCGGCGCGGTCGGGTCGCCGGCCTTGCGGAACGTCAGCTCCATGTTCGTGAACGCCGTCGAGAAGTCGGTGTCGACCCAGCCGGATTTGATCTTGCGCGCCTTCTTCGGCGCGAGCTCGTCGACCTCGGCCTGCGTGAAGTAGTGCAGCGTGCCGTCGTCGTTGACCGAGAAGAACTTCAGCGACACCGGCTCGAATCCGAGCGCGGTCATGCCGGTGATGTGAAACGACAGCTGGCCGGGAATGCCGCCGCGCTCGAGCTTGCGCATGTTCTCGGTCGTCGAGTCGTTGAGCGCGAGTAAGCCCTCGATCCGATCGCGATACTCGGCGAGCGCCGAGCGCAACCCGTTCTTGTCGAGGGTCGCGAGCCGGGTAGGGTCACCGGCGTGCTCGAGCGAGATCGTCGTGATGTCGCGCGCGTCGGGATACGTGACGAGCGCCGAGCCGAGGTCGCCGCCGCCGAACGG
>CAZDGY010000200.1:0-9103 GCA_964504685.1 uncultured Kofleriaceae bacterium
TGGCGGAGCGGACGGGACTTGAACCCGCGGCCTCCGGCGTGACAGGCCGGCGTTATAACCAACTTAACTACCGCTCCAGATTTCAGTAGGCGAAGCAGGGTTCGAACCTGCGACCACCGCCGTGTAAAGGCGACGCTCTTCCGCTGAGCTATTCGCCCGACTTCCGAGGAACAGGTTCTTAATCGTATAGCTGGTCGGTGTCAAGAGAGGTCCATGCGCCGAACCGCCCTTTTGCTCGTTATTTCTGGCGCTTGCTCCGCCCCCGTCGAGCCTGCGCCGCTGGTGAACCATGTCGCGGCGGGTGCCGAGCGCATCGTGACGCTCGAGCGGACCGAGTGCCTGTCCGGCTGTCCGGAGTACACCGTCGAGCTGTGGAGCGATGGCTCGGTCGCGTGGAACGGCGCAGGTGCGGTCGCCACGGTCGGTCCGGCGCGCGGCCAGATGGTGCCGGCGGATGTCGATCGCATCGTCGCGGCGTTCACCGCAGCCGGATTCTTCGAGCTCGACCGCCGAACCCCGAAGTTCTTGGTCAACTGCAATCCCGCCGGCAAGTGCGTGACGACGATCTGCGAGGTGACGGACGAGCCTACGGCGAAGGTCACGATTCGCCACCACACGGTCGAGATTCATCGCTGCACGGCGCAGCTCGACGCGGCGGTCGATCTGATCGACACGCTCGCGCACACGAAACGGTGGATCAGCCCGTAACTGCAGACTTGCGCTCGGTCCCACCCACGTGCAATACGGACCGCATGTTCGTCCGAACCCTTGTCCTCGCATGCGCCCTTGGGGCTTGCGCCCATGCGCCGGCGCGCGCGCCGATGCAGCTGCCCACGCAGAGCGATATGTGGTTCCGCTCGATCGCCGCGCCTTCCGATCAGGCGCCACGCGTGGATACGAATCTCGCGGCTCCGCGCGCAGCACACCAGCTCGGCTAATCCGCACGTCGGGCGCGAGCGCCCGAAACCGAAGCTGGCCGCGCTCTTGCTCGATGTCAGAGCATGAATGCGCAACAAGATCTCTGGTTGCTCCCGACGCGTCAATACGAGCGTCCTGGCCTCGACCCCTTGCCCGTGGGCACGCTGCACGGCCGGCGCGAAGGCACATTCGTCGTGCTGGCGGCGATCGTCTTCACCGCGACGATCGCGGCAGTACTCGTCGGAGGCACGCTGAGCGATGTGGCGGATGCGCTCGGTATCGAGCTCCCGCTGGCGACCGTTCCGATGGGCGCGTTGCTCGGGGCGCTCGCGCTCACTGCGGCCTTGATCGTAAGCGAGCTCTACGGGCGACGTCGCGCTCTCGCGCTCGTGGCCACGGCGACGCTGTCGAGCGTTGCGATCGTTGCGCTGTGCGACTTCGAGCTCGAGCCGCTTGCGATGGCCGGCGCGCTCGGCGGTGCGTTGTTCATCGCCGTGCTCGTGGCGTCCGCAATGGACCGTTTGCTCGACGGCCGGCAGACATGGCTGCGAGCTGTGTTCGCGTTGGTGTTCGCCCAAGGCGTTGCGGCCGCGATCTACGGCAGCGTGCTCCTGATCGCCGGTGCAGACAGCGACGCGACGTTGGACGTCGCCAGCGCGCTATGGGTGTTCGGCGCCGCGTGCGCGCTGGTCAGTGGCGTCGTGGTTGTCGTCGCGAAGCGCACGCTCGGCGCGTACCTCCGCGTGATCGGGCTGCCGTCGCCAGGTCGCCAGCTGCCGCCCGCTTTCATCATCGAGGATCTGCCGAGCGCACCACACGTGCGCACGCGAGTAGAGCGCCATTCGGCTCAGCTGTTTAACACCGCCGAGCTCCAGTTCTTCGACGAAGGCGAGCACTTGGCCGACGAAGAGATCGAATACGTCGCCTAGTGCGCGTCGCGTGGATCGGCCGGCGGCATCGTCTCGACGATCCGCCAGTCGACGACACTCGACGGCTCGCGCAGGAACTCGTCCGGCTGCGGATGGGCGAGGGCGTAACGCAGCACCTCGTCCATGTGCTTGACCGGGATCACTGCGATCTGTTCGAGCACCGCTTCGGGAACGTCTTTGATGTCCTTCGCGTTGTCGTCGGGGATGAGCACGGTCGTGATCCCCGCGCGATGTGCCGCGAGGATCTTTTCTTTGAGCCCGCCGATCGGCAGCACGCGGCCGCGCAGCGTGACTTCGCCGGTCATCGCGATTGTCTGCCGCACCGGGATGCGGAGCAGCGCGCTCGCCATCGCGGTTGCCATCGTGATGCCCGCGCTCGGCCCATCCTTCGGGATCGCGCCCTCGGGGAAGTGGACGTGAACGTCGATCTTGTTCTGGAAGTCGTTCGACAGGCCGAACGAGCTCGCGCGCGATCGCAGGTAGCTCATCGCGGCTTGCGCGCTCTCCTGCATCACCTCGCCGAGCTTGCCGGTCAGCGTCAGCTTGCCTTTGCCCGGCACGATCGTGACCTCGGCGCTTAGCAAGTCGCCGCCGAACATCGTGACCGCGAGGCCATTCGCGAGGCCGATCTCGTCCTCTTTCTCGCGCCGCGCTTCGCGGAACTTCTCGGTGCCGAGCCACTCGGGCAGTAGCTCGGGCGTGACATCGTACTTCGCGTCGGTCGGGCGATTGTTCGCGAGATAATTCTTCGCGATCTTGCGGCACACCGTCGCGATCTCGCGCTCGAGATTTCGGACGCCGGCTTCCTTCGTGTAGCGATGAACCATCTGGGTCAACGCCTCGTCGGTCCACGTCACGTCGAGCGCCTTGATGCCGTTGTTCTCGACCTGCTTCGGGATCAAGTATTGTCGCGCGATCGCGATCTTCTCCCACTCGGTGTAACCGGGCAGCTCGATGATCTCGAGGCGATCCTGCAGCGGCAGCGGAATCGCATGCTGCTGGTTCGCGGTCGTGATGAACATGACGTCGGACAAGTCGTAGTCGAGATCGAGGTAGTGATCGTTGAACGCGTTGTTCTGCTCGGGATCGAGCACCTCGAGCAGCGCGCTCGCCGGATCGCCGCGGAAGTCCATCGACATCTTGTCGATCTCGTCGAGCAGGAACACCGGGTTTTGCGAGCCGACTTTCTTCAGCGACTGGATCAGCTTGCCGGGCAACGCACCGATGTACGTGCGGCGATGGCCACGGATCTCCGCCTCGTCGCGCACGCCGCCGAGCGATTGCCGCACGAACTTGCGGCCGGTCGCGTGAGCGATCGAGCGCGCGAGCGAGGTCTTGCCGACGCCGGGCGGTCCGACGAGGCACAGGATCGGACCGCGTTGATGCGGCACGAGCGCTTGAACCGCTAGGTATTCGAGGATGCGCTCTTTGATCTTCTTGAGGCCGTAGTGCTCGGCTTCGAGGATGCCTTCCGCTTCGTTGATGTCGGTGCGGTCCTCGGTCTTGTCTTCCCACGGCAACGCGACAACCCAATCGAGGTAGTTGCGCACGACCGTCGCCTCGGCGCTCATCGGCGACATCTGCTTCAGCTTCTTGAGCTCTTTGAGGCAGCGCTCCTTCGCCTCTTTGCTCATCTTCTTCTGTTTGATCTTCGTCTCGAGCTCGTTGAGCTCGTTCTTGAACTCGTCGCGGTCACCCAGTTCCTTCTGGATGGCCTGCATCTGCTCGTTTAGGTAGTACTCCTTCTGCTGCTTCTCCATCTGCTTCTTGACGCGGCTCTTGATCCGCTTCTCGGCCGCGCGGATCTCGATGAACTTCTGCATCAGCTCGACGAGCGCTTCGAGTCGGCGCAACGGCGATTGAGTCTCGAGCAGGTCCTGCTTGTCTTTGAGCTTGAGCGCGACGTGCGCGACGATCGTGTCGGCGAGCCGCCCTGGCTCTTCGATCGTGCGCACCGACACGAGCATCTCCGGCGGGATTTGCGTGTTGAGCTTGACGTACTCCTCGAAGACGTCCTGCACCGACCGCATCAACGCGGTCGCTTCCACGCCATCTTCGTCGGGCTCTTCGACGTCATCGACATCGCAGATGAAGAACGGCTCGGTCTGCGCGAACGATCGGATGCGCGCGCGTGCCCGACCTTCGACGAGAACTTTCACCGGACCCTTAGGAAATCGCAGCAGCTGGATGATGTGACCGACCGTGCCGATTTCGAAGATGTCGTCCTCGTGCGGATCGTCGGTCTTCGCTCGACGCTGTGCTGCGAGCAGCAACTGCTTATCGCCGGCCATCGCCTCTTCGAGCGCGGACAGTGATTTGTCGCGACCGACGAACAGCGGCACGACCATGTGCGGGAACACGATGATGTCGCGCAGCGGGAGCAAGGGCAGCCGGTACCCTGCCCGGAGCTCGTCGTTCTTCATGTCCGATACTTTAAGGGCGACGAGGACTTGAGCAAGAATTCGCGACAGATCATGGTGTCCATGCCACGGTAAACGTGGCCGAACGACCACGGTTGGCCGGGAGCGGGGTAACTACGTAGAAAATGATCACAAGATGATCCCGATTGCGCTGTAAGCCCGCTTGCAACCGGGCTTCGTGGCATCGCTGGTGCTGTACGTGTGCACGCCCGATGTCTCAATTTTCGCCACTCGTCGAGGCCTTTCTCGTTATCGAGCAGCCTCGGCAACGCGTCGGCCACTGGGCTCAAGTCCTTGCCGCGCTCGATGCCCCGAGCGCACCGCCGCTCGCGGCCGTGCTCGCGTTCTACGATCCGGTGGTCGATCACGCGCTGATCAACCTGCGCTACGACGAAATGGCGCTCGGACCGCATCGGCTGTCCTACGTGGTCGAGATCGCGCTGCTCGCCGAGATCGGGATGATCCAGCCCGCGGAGCTCTCGGAGTACGAGCGCAAGCGGTTCCTGATCGAGCGGCTCGCGCGCTGCACCCATCAGGTCATGCATCGCCGCGATGTCGTCGGTGCGTTGACCGAGCTCGTCAAGCAGATCCGCACGGCGAAGCCCAAGGCGCAGGTCGCGTTGAAGCTGCCGCCGCCGATCCCGAAAGCCGCGCGCGGCGACACCAACGATCCCGTGTTGCTGATCCCGCCGAAGGGCACGCGCGATATAGAGCCGCCGAAAATCGTCGCGAGATCGACGCGCGATGATGCGACCCAGCTGCAGCGACCCAAGCGCGTTGGATCCGAACCGCCGCAACGCGCGGGCTCGGAGCCGCCGGCACCTCGCACGTCGTCGCGCAACGTGATTCGTCGCGAGCCATCGCCGGTCAAGATTCGGCTCAACTCGATCGCCGATGTCGATCAAGAGCCGCCGAAGCAAGTGACCGAGCCGTATCTGCCGACCGCGAACGGACCCGCGCCATCGACGATGATCTACGCGCGCTATCTGCGCAGCGGTCGCTGGGTGCCGGCACGGATCGGCGCGCTCAGCCTCAAAGGCGCGGCGCTGATGACCGGCGCATTGCCGCGGCTGCAGGATCACGTCGACATCGCGCTCGCATTCGGCGCCCATCGCGCACTGGTGCGCGGCGCGGTGGTCAAGGTCTCGGGCGCGCTCGAGCAATCGAGCTCGGGCACCGCGACGTTCTCCGCGACGTTCGAGCTCGACGAGGCGGCGCGGCGCCAGCTGACCGGGCTGCTCACCGCGGCGCGCGCTGCGAACGTCACGATCAAGCCTCCGCCGCCGCGATCGACGCGCCGGTTCCCAGTGGATTGGCCGGTGTCGATCGCGACGTCGCGCGGAGCGGTCAAGGCCGAGGCGCTCGACGTCTCGGCGCAGGGCATGTTCGTACGACCAACGCTCTCGCTGCGGCTCGACGAGACCGTGAACTTCTCGATCCTGCTCGACGACATTGGCTCCCCGGTCGCCGGGCGCGCGAAGGTCGTACGTCAGATCGGCGATGCCGACGCTCGTGCATGCGGGCTCGTACCCGGCTTCGGGCTCAGTATCGTCGACATGGGCGAAGCCGATCGGATGCGTTGGCTCGGCTTCCTCGCCCGGATCGAACGGCGCGCTGACAAGCGCGTGTTGATCGGCGCTTCGCCAGAGCGACTCACCGAGCTGCAATCGACGCTCGCCGCCGCTGGCTACGCCGTCACCGGCGGCACCGATCCCGGGGCGCTCGTTCAGCTCGCAAGTGCGGACGCGCGTCCCGCCGACGCGGTGTTGATCGATGCGGGTTGGTTGCAGAACGGCGCCTCGGCGTCGTGGGTCGAGAGTTTGTTCTCCGCGCGCAACGTCCCGTGCGTGACGATGCATGGCGATCCGCGCCGCGCTCGAACCACGATCGACCGCTTGCTCGACGTAAACGTTTAGTCGCTTCGCGAGAAATCTCGTGGGGCAACTTGGCCCCGACCGAGCGGTAACGTAGCTGTGCGTTCACGACGTGGTCCAGGGGCACACTGCGTACGTCGCACATCGCCGTAACCCCGTGTCTCTACGTCGCGTCGGCAACTCGCGCACTGGCAAGACTCTTGCGATGCTCGTCCTAAATTGCGGCGTGCGTGCCGCCAAAGGGTCCATCTATGAAGCCTATGAAGTCACTGATCGTGCTCGCGCTCCTGGTCGCTCCTGCGATCGCTTCTGCCCAGGGCTACTACGGCGGCGGCCCCGACGGCCACTATCGCGGGTTCCATCGGCGCGCGGGTCGGCTTGCTTGGGGCTTCAGTGTAGGCCTCGGCGGCATGCATGACGGTGGCAGTGGCATCACCGACTGCGCCAATTGCAACTTCAACCCATGGACGGTCGAGTTCGACGGTCACATCGGCGGCATGCTGACGAACAACTTCGCGCTGCTGTTCGAAGCGCAGGAGAACGTTCAGACGATCAGCAACAACGGTGACGTGCTCAGCCAAACCGCGTTGATGATCGCCGGCCAATACTGGGTGCTGCCCCAGCTGTGGCTCAAAGGCGGCATCGGCTATGCGCACCTCGACTTTAACGACACCCCCGATATCGACGGCGGTGCGGTGATCATGGGCGCGATCGGCGTCGAGCTGCTGTCGGCGCGATTCTTCGCGATGGACCTGCAGGCGCGCTTGATCGACGGCGCGTACAAGGGCGTCGATGACAACATCACGTCCTTTACGGTTGGCCTCGGGCTCAACTGGTACTGATTTCGGCCAGACTTAATGGTTCGGCGCGCGGCTTCGTACGACGCTGGACCAGATGAGCGAGTCGAAACACCCCGCCGGGGTCCGGATCGTGTTGGTCGAGGACAACCTCCAGCTCGCGACGACGATCGCGGATGGGCTCACCGAAGACGGATTTACCGTCGAGGTGCTCGATACCGCCGCGAAGGCGATCGATCGCGGTACGCGTCGAGACCTCGACCTGATGATTCTCGACCTCGGGCTGCCCGATCGCGATGGCCTCGACGTGCTGCGCGAGCTGCGCCAGGCGCACGTTCATGTCCCGATCTTCGTGCTGACCGCGCGCGATGCGGTCGATGCGCGCGTCGAGGCGCTCAATCGCGGCGCCGACGACTATCTCGTCAAGCCGTTCGCGTTCGCCGAGCTCGTCGCACGCATCGGCGCGCTGACTCGCCGCGCCGGTGGCCCGCGGTGGACGCCATCGTCCGACGTGCCGTTGCGGATGCGCGACGATCTCGTCGTCGAATCGGGCGACCTGAACGCGGCGCTGTCACCGCGCGAGTACGCCTTGCTCGGCACGCTCGTACGCCGGCGCGGCGAGGTCGTGACGCGGTCGGAGATCCTGCGCGAAGCATTCGGCTACGACTTCGATCCGGGCACGAACGTCATCGACGTGCACCTCACGCACCTGCGCAAGAAGCTGACTGGATTTCCGATCACGATCGAGACCGTTCGCGGCGCCGGCATCCGACTCGTAGTCGCTGAATGAGCGAACAGACCACGCTGGGCCGCGGCCTCGGTCGCGCGATCGCAATGGCGATGGTGCTCGGCATGGCGATGTTCGGCGCGGTCGTCGCGATCGTCATCTACATCTCCGAGCTGCACGAAGAGTGCGCGCCCGGCGTGTACATCGACGATCCGCCGATCGTGATCATCAAAGAGGTCGGCGCCGCGCTCGCGTTCGCGGCTCCGATCGGCATCGGGCTCTCGCTCGTGCTCGGTCGCACGTTGACCCAGCGCACGACGAAGCGGCTCGACGAGGTGATCGCACACGCGTCCGCGCTCAGCGGGCAGCGCCTCGAGGAGCGGCTACCGGTCAGCGGCGATGGCGACGCGCTCGATCGTCTCGCGCTCGCGCTCAACGATGCGCTCGAGCGGATCGAGGTCGGCGTCAACGAGCAGAAGCAGTTCGCGGCGAACGCCTCGCACGAGTTGCGTACGCCGCTTACCGTGATCTCGACGAACCTCGAGGTCGCGCGCCGCAAGCCGCGCGCCGCCAGCCATTGGGAGCACGTCGCCGACGACGCGCTCGCAGAGGTCCGCCGGATGGGCGATATCGTCGAGAAACTGCTCGTGCTATCGCGCGCCGGTGCCGCCGCGCTCAAGCGAGAACCGTGCGAGCTACGCGCACTCGCCGCTGCCGCGATCGAGCGAGCCGCGCCAGCCGCCGCCGAGCACGACGTCAAGCTCGAGCTCGCTCCGGGCGCCGCCGCGACCGCCGATGTCGATCCGGGCGCGTTCGGGATCGTGTTCGACAACCTGCTGCGCAACGCGATCAATCATTCGCCCGCGAACACCGCGATCACCGTGAAGGTCGAGAGCGCGCGCAAGCTCAGCGTCGAAGATCGCGGACCGGGTGTGCCGGCCGACATGCGCGAGCGGATCTTCGAGCCTTTCGCGCGCGGCGTGCATCAGGCAACCGATCGCGCGGCCGGCAAGGGCTTCGGCCTCGGGCTCGCGATCTGCCAGCGCATCGTCGAAGGCCACGGCGGCACGATCCACGTCGAAGATCGCCCGGGCGGCGGGGCGCGCTTCGTGATCCTGCTCTCCGCCTGAGCGATATCGCTCGAGCGTCCTCAGGCCTCGGCGGTCTTCGTCTCTTTGTTGAACGTCACGAGCGGCGTGCCGTGCTTTTCGATCACGTCTTCGTTGATCAGCACTTCGTTCGCCGACTGGCCGGGCGTGTCGAACATGATGTCGAGCAGCGCGGACTCGAGGATCGCGCGCAACCCGCGGGCGCCGCTCTTCTGCGCCGCCGCCATGTTCGCGACCTTGCTGAGCGCGCCCTTGCCGAACTTGAGCTTGACGCCGTCCATCTCGAACAGCTTTTGGTACTGCTTGACCAGCGCGTTCTTCGGCTCGGT